>NZ_DLSO01000045.1:0-45333 GCF_002500165.1 Gordonia sp. UBA7860
CGGCGCCGAGGATGCCGACGACCTCGACACCTGGCTCGACGACTCCGGATACGACGACGACTACGTCGCCGACTCCCGCGAAGAATACGACTCCTGGGACGAGGACGACTCCTATTACGGCGGCGCCAGTGATGACGTGGAGTTCGACGACGCCGCGGAGTTCGAGGAGGGCAGCGATCTCAGCGACAGCGACGACGACGGCGTCGGCTCCGACAGCGGTGCAGTCGATGATGATGCCCGTTTCGACGGCGATACCGGGTTTGACGATGACGGCACCGACGTCGATCCGATCAGCGCCGGGGACGCAACGACTCGCTCACAGGGCGCGAAAAGCGATCCACTAGGCTCGCAGATGTGAACAGAACCCCCGTAGACGCTGCCGGTAACCCGGTACGCGTCCCGATCGTCGTGATGGCGTCGGGTACGGGAACACTGCTCGAGTCACTCATCGACCGCGCCGACGGCCCCGACTCCGCCTTCGAGGTGACGGCAGTCGTCGTCGACCGTGATTGTCGCGCAGCGTCGATCGCGCAACGCCACGAGATCCCCGTCGTCGTATGTCGTGTCTCCGACCACGCCGACCGTGCCCGCTGGGACGAGGCGCTGGCCGAGCAGGTGGCAGCGGTAGCGCCCGCGTGGGTGGTGACCGCAGGTTTCATGAAGATCCTCGGCCCGGCGTTCCTGTCGCGTTTCGGTGGTCGCATCGTGAACTCTCACCCGGCGTTGTTGCCGTCGTTTCCCGGCGCGCACGGCGTCGCCGACGCTCTCGCGCACGGCGTCAAGGTGACCGGCGCGACGATCCACCTCGTCGACGACGGCGTCGACACCGGTCCGATTCTCGCGCAGGCGCCGGTGATGATCTCACCGAGCGACACCGAGGAGACCCTGCACGAACGCATCAAGTCGGTCGAGCGATTCCTGCTCGCCGACGTTGTGGCGAAACTCGTCACCCGAGGAGTTGTCATCGACGGACGAAAGGCCCGGATTCCGTGAACGCAGCCACCCCCGCAGACACAGGTCGACGCCCCATCAAGCGCGCGTTGGTCAGTGTGTACGACAAGACCGACCTCGCCGATCTCGCGTCGTCGTTGCACGAGGCGGGCGTCGAACTGGTCTCGACCGGGTCGACTGCGAAAACCATTGCGGCAGCTGGAATTCCGGTGACCGAGGTGTCGGAGCTCACCGGATTCCCGGAATGCCTCGACGGTCGGGTCAAGACGCTCCACCCCAAGGTGCATGCGGGCATCCTCGCCGACAGTCGCAAGGAGTCGCACGTCGCTCAGCTCGACGAGTTGGGAGTCGCCCCTTTCGATCTCGTCGTGGTCAACCTGTACCCGTTCACCGAGACCGTCGCGTCTGGTGCGACGCCCGACGAGTGCATCGAGCAGATCGACATCGGCGGACCGTCGATGGTGCGCGGCGCGGCCAAGAACCATCCCAGCGTTGCCGTCGTCGTCGATCCGATGGACTACGAGCAGGTCTCCGCTGCCGTCGCCGAGGGTGGATTCACGCTCACACAGCGACGTGAGTTGGCCGCCAAGGCATTTCGCCACACCGCTGACTATGACGTCGCTGTTGCCTCCTGGATGTCGCAGGAGGTTGCGCCCGCGACTGACGGATCGAAGTTCCCCGAGTGGACCGGATTCACCTGGAAGCGTTCCGACGTGCTGCGCTATGGCGAGAACCCTCACCAGGCCGCGGCGCTCTACCTATCCACCGCTGCTCCCGAGGGCCTCGCGTCGGCAGAACAGTTGCACGGCAAGGAGATGAGCTACAACAACTACACCGACTCCGACGCCGCCTGGCGTAGCGCCCATGACTTCGACGCACCCGCCGTCGCAATCATCAAGCACGCCAACCCCTGTGGCATCGCCATTGGTGAGACGATCGGGGAAGCGCACCGCCTCGCCCATGCGTGCGACCCCGTCAGCGCCTACGGCGGCGTGATCGCGGCCAACCGTGAGATCACGGTCGAGATGGCCGAGCAGGTCGCCGAGATCTTCACCGAGGTGATCATCGCCCCGGGCTTCGCCGACGGCGCGCTCTCGGTGTTGCAGCGCAAGAAGAACATTCGCATCCTTCGCGCCACCCCGCCGGTGCGCGCAGGACTCGAGTTCCGTCCGGTGTCCGGCGGCCTGCTCATGCAGGATCGCGACATCCTCGACGCCGAGGGCGACAACCCGGACAACTGGACACTCGTCGCAGGACCCCCGGCCGATCCCGACACCCTCGCCGATCTCGAATTCGCCTGGCGCGCATGCCGCTCGGTGAAGTCGAACGCCATTCTGCTCGCCAAGGACGGCGCCTCTGTCGGCGTCGGTATGGGGCAGGTCAACCGGGTCGACTCGGCGCACCTCGCCGTCACCCGCGCAGGCGAGCGGGCCAGTGGCAGCGTCGGAGCGTCGGACGCCTTCTTCCCGTTCCCCGACGGTCTGCAGGTGCTGATCAACGGTGGGGTATCGGCCGTCGTGCAGCCCGGCGGGTCGATCCGCGACAAAGAGGTCATCGAGGCCGCCGCAGAGGCCGGCATCACCCTGTACCTCACCGGTGCACGGCATTTCGCGCACTGACCTGATCTCGTCGACCGGGCGCTCTGTCGGGCCGAGTGGGCGTCGCATTCTGTCGACTGGGCGCTCCGTGGAGCCGAGTGGGCGCTCCGTCGGGCCGAGTGGGCGTGACCGATGACCGTCCTCGACCTCGCGCTGCTGTTCGTCGCCGGGTTCGGTGCCGGGCTGATCGGATACGTCACCGGCTTGGCGTCGGTGGTCAGCTATCCCGCGCTCCTGGCAGTGGGACTCAGCCCGATCGCGGCGAATGTCACCAACACGGTGTCGCTCGTCGCGGTGGGGGCGGGGAGTCTCGGCCAGTCCGGCAAAGTACTGCTCGCGGGTGATCGTCGGCCGCTGTACGCCGGTGTGGTCGCGTCGCTGATCGGCGGCACGATCGGCGCGATCATTCTCTTGATCACGCCCCCCGATAGCTTCAAGGTGATCGTGCCGTACCTCGTCGGTTTTGCGGCGATCGCTCTGCTCGTTCAACCACAGCTTCGACGACTCGCCTCACGCCACGCCGACCGTCCGTGGCTCTTCGTCGTCGGACTCGGCCTGATCTCCATCTACGGCGGCTACTTCGGCGCTGGCGCGGGCATCGTGCTCCTCGCACTGACTCTCGTCGTGACGAGCGAACCGCTCTGGCGCGCAACGCTGTTGAAGTCTCTGTTTCTCGGCGTCGCCAATCTTGTTGCGGCCGTGGGGTTCATCATCTGGGGCCCGGTTCACTGGCCGGCGGCGATTGCCATGGCGATCGGCTGCCTGATCGGCGGCTGGTGCGGTCCGCCCGTGGTCAAACGACTACCCGCCGGACCCCTCCGCATCGCGGTGGGACTCGGCGGGCTCGGTCTCGCTGTGTGGCTGGCGTTCAGCTGATTGCTGCTGACGTCTACTCGGAGCGGCCGGCCGCAGGTGTAGGTCCGTACCCGCCGTTGGCTCGAAACCCCTTGCGCGGACGTACGCTTGGCGTACGTAATCGTCGACGTCCCTAAAGAATCGACGACCCATGACGCCAATCCAGTGGGTCTTTTTCTCACGCTGAGGAAAAGGATGGTCGTGCGCTGCCCGGACCGGTACACATAGCCGGTGACTTTGTTCGTCGACATCACGCCCGAGGAGCAGCAGGGCGGACAACCAGGGGTTGAGAAGACCTCGACCGGTAGCAGGCTTCGTTCTGTTGCACTGCAGTTCGGTCTCCCGGTGCTCTCAGTGGTTCTGTTCCTCGCCGTCTACCAAGCCGTCGCCGTCAGCGGCGTCTGGAGCGAGACGTTCGTGCCTCGCCTCGGTACCGTCTGGCACGCCTTCGTCGAAATGTCGACGACGCACAACGGCGTCGTCGGATATGCCGGTTATTACTGGTGGGAACACCTTTACATGACCCTGCGTCGTGTCTTCGTCGGTGTTGTAATCGGCGTCGCGGCGGGTGTGGTCCTGGGTCTGATCATGGGGTCGATCCCGTGGGTCCGACGACTTCTCGAGCCGTGGCTGACATTCCTGCGCGCGCTGCCTCCGCTGGCGTACTTCTTCCTCCTGGTCATCTGGCTGGGAATCGACGAGGCGCCGAAGATCACGCTTCTCGCGTTGGCCGCTCTTCCGCCGGCAGCGGTGGCGACCACCACGGCCGTCAGTGCCACCCCGGTCTCGCTGATCGAGGCCGCACGCGCGCTGGGGGCAAGCAGGCGTGAGGTGATCTCCGACGTCGTGATCCCGGCCGCGCTACCCGAAACCTTCACGGGCATAAGACTTTCGGTCGGCATCGCCTATTCGTCGGTGGTCGCGGCCGAGCTCTTCAACGGCATTCCCGGCATCGGTGGCGTCGTCAAAGATGCCAGCAACTACAACAACACTCCCGTCGTGCTGGTCGGCATCGTCCTCATCGGACTGTCGGGTCTCATCATCGACGGAATACTTCGGATAATCGAGCACCGCCTGGTGCCGTGGCGTGGAAAGGCCTGAACAACAATGACATTCCTGACATCGAGCGCGTCTCGTCGATCGCGGTTGCGCTCGCTCGGGGTGACCGTCGGTGCTCTCGTCGCCTCGGCCGCGGTTGTGCTCACCGGTTGCTCGGTCGACAAGTCTTCCGGAGACAGCGACAAACCGACCATTCGCCTTGCCTACCAATCCTTCCCGAGCGGCGAGTTGATCGTGAAGAACAACAAGTGGCTCGAGGACGCGCTACCGAAGTACAACATCAAGTGGACCAAGTTCGATTCGGGTGCCGACATCAACACGGCATTCGTGGCGAAGCAGGTCGACTTCGGCGCAATCGGTTCGAGCCCCGTGGCGCGTGGACTCTCCGCGCCGTTGAACATCGCCTACCAGGTCGCGTTCATCCTCGACGTCGCGGGCGACAATGAAGCTCTGGTGGCGCGCAACGGAACCGGGATCAACTCGATCGCCGACCTCAAGGGCAAGCGCGTCGCGACGGCGTTCGCATCGACTTCGCACTACAGTCTGCTCGCCGCCCTCAACCACGCCGGCGTGAACCCGAAAGACGTCAACCTGATCGACCTGCAGCCGCAGGCATCGCTGGCCGCATGGCAGCGCGGAGACGTCGACGCCGTCTACACCTGGCTGCCGACACTCGACGAACTGCGCAAGTCCGGCAAGACCATCGTGACCAGCCGCGAAGTGGCCACCTGGGGCAAGCCGACGCTCGACCTCGGCGTCGTGTCGTCTGACTTCGCGAAGGATCACCCCGACGTCGTCGACACCTGGCGCAAGGCCGAAGCGCGCGCGCTCAAGCAGATCCACGACGATCCGCAGGCGGCGGCCAGGGCTATTGCCGCACAGTTGAACACGACGCCCGAGGACGCGGCCAACCAGCTCAAGCAGGGCATCTACCTGACTGACGCCGAGCTGACCTCGCCGCAGTGGCTCGGCACCGAGGGTAAGCCGGGCAACGTCGCCGACAACCTGCACAGCGCCGCGGAATTCCTTGCGGAACAACAGCAGATCCCGTCGGCGCCCCCGCTGTCGACGTTCCAGAATGCGATCTACACCAAGGGGCTTCCGGGTGTCCTCACCGCACAGTGATACCAAGACCGATAGCGGCAGCAAGGTCGACGCCGAGAAGGCCGATGCTCAGAAGGCCGACGCGACGGTGACCGACAGCCAAGCGGCGTCGAGTCCCGCTGCGGCGCAGAGTGAACCGGCACAGGGTCAGGGCAGCATCAGCCTGCGCGGCGTGACGCAGCGGTACGGCAAGGGTGCCGACGCCGTGACCGCCGTTGGGCCGGTCGACCTCGAGGTCGACCCCGGTGAAGTACTTGTGCTCGTCGGGCCGTCGGGCTGTGGCAAGTCGACGCTCCTGAGGCTGATCGCGGGATTCGAGGACCCCGCGTCGGGCGTCGTAGAGGTCTCCGGACGAAAGCCGGCGCCCGGCAGCTCGTCTGGCGTGGTCTTCCAGCAGCCGAGGCTGTTTCCGTGGCGCACCGTCGGCGGCAACGTCGACCTCGCGTTGAAGTACGCAGGCGTTCCGCGTTCGGATCGGCCGGCACGTCGGGAGGAACTGCTCGCGCGAGTGGGATTGTCCGACACGGCAAATCGTCGAATCTGGGAGATCTCGGGTGGTCAGCAGCAGCGCGTCGCCATCGCGCGTGCGTTGGCGGGCGACCCGTCGCTGCTTCTGCTTGACGAGCCGTTCGCGGCTCTCGACGCGCTGACGCGAGAGACGCTCCAGGAGGACGTTCGCACTGTGAGTGCGGAGCTGGGTCGCACGAATGTCTTTGTGACGCACAGTTCGGAGGAAGCTGCGTTCCTCGGATCGCGGATCGTCGTGTTGACCAGCCGTCCCGGTCGTGTGGCGCTCGACATCTCATCGCCGATTCCGCGTACCGGTGTCAGCGCTGACGACATCAGGGACTCCGCCGAGTACACCGTTCTACGCACCGAGATCGCGAGCGCGGTCAAGAGTGCGGCGCGCGGCGAATCGGCTGAGAAGAAGTGAGTGTCGGGGTTTTTATCGCGCTGCGGTAAACCCTGTTCCGGCTGCTCTTCGGTGACTAAACAGGTGTTGTGAGTACAACCTCCCACCTCATCGCACCTGCCGGCACACTTCGCGCTGCCGATCGGTGTCGACTGTGGGACTCTGTTGTCGACGGTGGGTCAGCGCGGACCACGGCCTTTCAGGAGCAGCAGGGGTACGCGCAGATGATTCACCGGATGACATGGGCAGACGGAAGCCACCACGGCTCGCCGCCGGTCTCTCTCGGACTCGCAACCACTTACGACTCCCCGAGAAGGACCCACCATGACCATTTCACTTCCTGAATCCTCACGTACCGGCGCACAAGCCCCGCTTGATTCGACGCCTCTCGATCCGACGGCAACGGTCGCGTCGGGTGTCGAGTTCGATATCGACGAGTTCGGCCCACGATTCGGCGCCGAGATCCGCGGCGTCGACGTCGCTTCGGCCTCCGACGACGAGATCCGCGCCATCCGGGCCGCGCTGATCGAGTACAAGGTGATCGTGCTGCGCGACCAGCAGCTCGACGACGCGTCGCACGTCGAATTCGGCCGTCGCATAGGCGACCTCACCGCGGGACACCCCGTGTGGAACAGCGGCGACGTGCCCGCCGAGGTGTACTCGCTCGACAGCACCGACAACGGTTTCGCCGACGTCTGGCACACCGACGTCACGTTCATGCCCCGACCGCCAATGGGATCGATCCTGCGCCCGGTTGTGTTGCCACGCAACGGAGGCGACACGAACTGGGCCGACGCGGAGCTCGCATACGAGTCGCTGTCGGCTCCGGTACAGCGCCTCGTCCAAGATCTTTCTGCCGTGCACGACGGTAATCGGGAGTTCGGCTACTACCTGAAGCAGCGTCGTGGCGGTCGCGGAAACGTCTGGGACGGAAAGGAAGTCACCGAGTTGGTACCGGTGACCCACCCTGTCGTACGAGTGCATCCGGAAACCGGGCGCAAATCGCTGTTCGTCAACCCGGGCTTCACGTCGCACATCGAGGGCGTGTCCGACGCCGAGAGCCGCGGCATTCTCGATCTGCTCTACGCGCACCTGACTAAGCCGGAACACATAGTGCGGCACCGCTGGCGCCTCGGCGACCTGGTGCTGTGGGACAACCGCAACACTCTGCACTACGCGAACCGCGACTACGGCGACAACCGTCGTGTCATGCACCGCATCACACTCCGCGGCGACGAGCCAGTGGGACCGCCTGCCGCTGGTTGAGCGGGCGCGAGCGTAGCGAGGATCCGGGTCAGTTCAACCAGCGGGCTGGGGCCGACTTCCGCTGGTTGAGCGGGCGCGAGCGTAGCGAGCACTCGAGTCGAAACCACTCGCGCGGCTCCGCGAGCTCGACGCTCGATCCGTATGACATTTCGCCCTTGTTCTCGGGCTGCGCGTCATACTGATCGGCTGCTCGGCCGCGGGCGGCGGGTGGTCTCGACAAGCTCGGTCGGCGGGTTCAGCTCGACCAGCGGAGCGCGGTGTATTCAACCAAAGGGTTGACAACTTATCGGCGTCGTCGCACACTCGTATTCAACCAAACGGTTGAGGAGGACGAGTGGCAGACGAGCTGTCCAGGGTATTCGCCGCGCTGGCAGACCCGACCCGGCGTGACATGGTCGCGCGGCTCGCAGTCGGTGACGCGACGGTCGGTCAGCTCGCCGAGCCCTATGACGTCAGCATCCAGGCGGTCTCGAAGCATCTGAAAGTGCTCGAAGACGCAGGCCTGGTGACCCGCACCCGGGAGGCGCAGACCCGTCCTGTCCACCTGGAAGCCGAGGTGTTCGACCTCATGACCAAGTGGATCGAGCGGTATCGCCGCGCGGCAGAGGATCGCTATCAGCGTCTCGACGCCGTACTGGCACAGATGAATGACGCGCAGATGAGCGACGCGGTTCCCCGCGGCGACGAGACACCGACGAAGAAGGGCAAGGCATCATGAGCACGCAGACGCGCTATCCGGAAGCCACCATCGAGGCCGACAAGGAGGTGCCGATCATCCGTATCACACGCGACTTTCGTGGCACCCCAGCACAATTGATGAAGGCACACACCGATCCCGAGCTCTTCGTGCGCTGGGTGGGGCCGGACTCGATCAGTAGCAGGATCGTCGAGTGGGACGTCCGCAACGGTGGGAGCTGGCGCTATGTGTCATCGCGCGACGACGACGAATTCGCCTTCCGCGGTTGCTTCCACACGGTGTCCGACGACACGATCGTGCAGACCTTCACTTGGGAGGGGATGCCCGATCAGGTGGCGTTGGAGACGCTGCACTTTGAGGACCTCGGCGATGGCACCACGCGCCTGCACGCCCAATCCCTTTGCGACAGCTTCGAAGCCCGCGACGGCTGGTTGTCGTCGGGCATGGAGGTCGGGGTCAACGAGGGCTACGCCAAGCTCGACGGCCTGCTCGGAGAACTCTGACATGACGACGTCGCTCACCGAGCTCAGCGCTGCCGACCGCCATCGCATCATCGCGAACGGATTCGCCGAAGAGATTGCAGCAGTGAAGGATTGGGATGCTCCGACGCCGGTCGATGGATGGGTGGCGCGCGACGTCGTCGCTCATCTCGTCGACTGGTTCGCAGCCTTCCTCGCCGCCGGGGGAGTGCAGCTACCCGACGGCCCGACAGTTGCCGACGACCCACTCGCCGCCTGGCAGGCGCGCAGTGCCGCGATCGGGGATTTGCTCGACGGCCCGTCGTCGAACTCGGCTTTCGTGCACCCGATGGTCGGTGAACACCGCCTCGCCGACGCGGTCGATCAGTTCTATACGGCCGACGTCTTCATGCACACGTGGGATCTCGCGGCGGCCGGGGGCAGAACCCCTGACCTCGACCCCGACTACGCGCAACGACTGCTCGACGGCATGACGGGTATCGAGGAACTGCTGCGATCGTCGGGTCAGTACGGACCCGCAGTGTCAGTCGACGACGACGCCGATCCGGTCTCGCGGCTCGTCGGATTCATCGGGCGCGATCCAGCGTGGCGTCGCGCCCGATGAGTTCTCTCGAAAGCTCCCAGACCCTCACCCCTCCGGAATTCGGCGGGTGGCGCACATCGTCTGCCTGTCTCATGATTCGAGGGCTCGTGCGCTCCAACGGTTGGTGAAGCGCAGTCCACTACGGATGAAGAGCTGGCTGACAGGACAGCGGCGTTCGACTTCGGCCACGAAGCGGTCGAATTGCTCGGGCGAGGCATCGGTGGTGACAGTCGCCTCGACGGTGACTGCATCGAAATTGGCGTTTCCGTCTTCGCCCGTGACCAACACCGCGGTGTCGAGATCGCCCTGCACTCGGAATTCGAAGGAACCCAACGTGATTCCGAGGTCTTTCGCCACAAGTGCTGCAGTGACCTGATTGCAGGAGGTGAGTGCGCCAAGTGCATAGAACAGGGGACTCGGCGCCTCGTCCCTGCCGCCGAATGCGGGGTAGGCATCGGTGTCGAATTCATGCCCGGCGTCGCCCTCGACCACCAAATGCTGTGCGACCCCTGTGCCCTTGGCGTTGATCACAAAGGGGACTACCGATGTGCGGATCGTCGATGTCATGGTTGGGCTCCTTTTCGGTTCGTCGACGCCCCGGCGCGCCGAATCGCACCGAACTCTGCCGCGACTTCCGCTGCGCGCACACCCTTGTGCGCGCAGCGGGTGCAACGTGCACACAGGGCCTGATTCGGGTACAAGACCTCTCCGGGCTTGACGGTCGCGTGTGCCGAGGGCAGGAGTGCGAACGCAGCGCTCCGCACGCCGACGGGAGTACCGTGGAGAAGGTGCCAGAGGAGAACTTCACCACATCCAACTCCCAAACCACCGAAAGTCGCCCACCCTCACCAAGGACCGTTGGCGAGTTGCGTGCCAGCGGCCATGTGCAGCGCAGTGTGCGTGACGAAATCCGCCACAATCTGCTCACCGCGCTTCGCGAGGGCGACGACCCGTGGCCGGGAATCGTCGGATTCGAGGCAACGGTCATCCCGCAACTCGAGCGTGCGCTGATCGCAGGCCATGACGTGGTCATGCTCGGCGAACGCGGTCAGGGCAAAACGCGCATTCTGCGCACACTGGTCGGCCTGCTCGACGAGTGGACGCCGGTCATCGAGGGGTCTGAACTCGGCGAGCATCCGTACGAGCCGATCACGCCGGCGTCCGTCCGACGCGCCGCCGCACTTCTCGACGAGCTCCCGATCGAGTGGCGTCATCGCAGCCAGCGCTACAGCGAGAAGCTCGCGACACCCGACACCTCCGTTGCCGACCTCGTCGGCGACATCGACCCCATGAAGGTGGCCGAGGGCCGCAGCCTCGGCGATCCGGAGACGATTCACTTCGGACTCATTCCGCGCGCGCACCGCGGGATCGTCGCCATCAACGAGCTGCCCGACCTTGCCGAACGCATCCAGGTCTCCATGCTCAACGTGATGGAGGAGCGCGACATCCAGGTGCGCGGCTACACGCTGCGGCTCCCGCTCGACGTTTTGGTCATGGCGAGCGCGAACCCCGAGGACTACACCAACCGCGGCCGCATCATCACACCGCTCAAGGACCGCTTCGGCGCCGAGATCCGGACGCACTACCCACTGGAACTCGACGACGAGATCTCCGTCATCGAGCAGGAAGCCGACCTCACGGCGACGGTTCCGACGTTCATCACCGAGATCCTCGCCCGCTTCACCCGCTATGCGCGCGACCATCCGTCGATCGATCAGCGGTCGGGCGTCTCTGCGCGGTTCTCGATCGCGGCCGCAGAGACCGTCGCCGCCGCAGCGTTGCATCGTGCCACCGTGACCGGGGAGGACGTGCCCGTCGCGCGCGTCGTCGACCTCGAATCGGTGATCGAGGTGCTGCGCGGCAAGATCGAGTTCGAGTCGGGTGAGGAGGGGCGCGAGCTCGAGATCCTCGAGCACCTGCTCCGCAAATCCGTCGCCGATACCGTGCGCGCACACCTCGGCGGCATCGACATGGCGCCGCTCGTCGACGCCCTGGAGAACGGAGAGCCCGTCGTCACCGGAGACCGGGTCACGGCGACGGACTTCTTGGCTTCCATCCCCTCACCCGAGACGACGGCCGGTGTCCTCGACGGAATCGCCGAACGACTCGACGCCGAGGCGGACGGCGAGCGTGCGAGCGCACTCGAACTGGCGCTCGAGGGACTATTTCTGGCCCGTCGCATCGGCAAGGAAGCCGACGACGAGGGGCAGACCATCTACGGCTGATCTACGCCGTACGACATCGGGCTGGACGTATACACATGGCTCAGAAGAACTTTCACCGCTCGCGCTATCAGCGGTACACCGGTGGTCCCGACCCGCTTGCGCCGCCGGTCGATCTCCGCGAAGCGCTCGAGGAGATCGGCGACGACGTGATGGCGGGAGCGTCGCCGCAGCGCGCGCTGCGCGAATTCCTGCGGCGCGGGACTCAGGACATGCGCGGGCTGGACAAGTTGCGTGAAGAGGTCAACCGTCGGCGGCAGGAGCTGTTGAAGCAACGGAACCTCGACGGAACGTTCAATGAGATCCGCGAGCTCCTCGACCGCGCGGTACTCGAGGAGCGCAAGCAGCTCGCACGCGACCTCGACGACGACGCGCGTTTCGCCGAGATGCAGATCGGGAGTCTGCCACCGTCGACTGCCCAGGCCGTCGAGGAACTGTCGGAGTACAACTGGCGGAGCCCGCAGGCGCGTGAGGACTTCGAGAAGATCAAGGATCTGCTGGGCCGGGAACTGCTCGACCAGCGTTTCGCGGGCATGAAGGAAGCGCTCGAGGGCGCCACCGATCAGGACCGTGAGGCCATCTCCGAGATGCTCACCGACCTCAACAAGCTGCTCGACGCCCACAATCGCGGCGAGGACACCGCTGAGCAATTCGACGACTTCATGCGCAAGCACGGCGAGTACTTCCCCGAAAACCCGCGCAACACAGAAGAACTCATCGACTCTCTCGCGCAACGTGCGGCCGCGGCACAGCAGTTCTACAACTCGCTCACGCCCGAACAGCGAGCAGAACTCGATCAGCTCGCACAGCAGGCGTTCGGGTCACCCGACCTGATGAATCAACTCGCGCAAATGGATTCGGCACTGCGTGAGGCCAGGCCGGGCCTCGATTGGGATGGCGGCGAGTCGTTCTCGGGCGATCAGCAGATGGGACTGGGGCAGGGTGCGGCGGCACTGCGCGACATCTCCGAACTCGACGCGCTCTCCGAGCAACTCTCGCAGCAGTACGCCGGCGCGCGCATGGACGACATCGACCTCGACGCCCTCGCACGACAGCTCGGCGACCAGGCGGCCGTCGACGCCCGAACGCTCGCCGAGCTTGAGAAGGCGTTGACCGAGCAGGGATTCTTCGACCGCACGTCCGACGGGACTCTGCGGCTGAGCCCCAAGGCGATGAGGCAGCTGGGGCAGACCATCTTTCGCGACATCGCCGACCAGATGTCGGGGCGTCGGGGTGACAGACAGACCCGCAAATCAGGATTGCTCGGCGAGCCGACCGGGGCGACGCGCGAGTGGGAGTTCGGCGACACCGACCCATGGGATGTGACGCGAACTGTGTCGAATGCGGTGTTGCGCACCATTTCCGAGAGTTCCGATCCCGTGAACGCGCCGTCGGCGATGGCACGCGACGGTGTGCACATCTCGGTCCGCGACGTCGAGGTCGCCGACACCGAGGCGCGGACACAGGCCGCGGTGGTGCTGCTGGTCGACACGTCGTTCTCGATGGAGATGGAAGGTCGCTGGACGCCGATGAAGCGGACCGCGATCGCGCTGAATCACTTGATCTCCACCAGGTTTCGGAGCGACGAGCTCGAAGTGATCGCGTTCGGACGATACGCCCGCAGCATCGACATCGCCGAGCTCACCGGCCTGCAACCACGGATGGAACAGGGAACCAACCTGCACCACGCACTGCTGCTCGCACAGCGGCACCTGCGGAGATTCCCCAACGCGCAGCCGGTGGTCCTCGTCGTCACCGACGGCGAGCCCACCGCGCACCTCGACCCGAGCGGCGAGCCGTTCTTTTTCTATCCGCCGCACCCGCAGACCATCGCGCTCACCGTGCGCGAACTCGACCACGTCGCACGGATGGGCGCGCAGGTCACGTTCTTCCGGCTGGGCGAGGACCCCGGCCTCGCACACTTCATGGACCAGATCGCCCGCAGGATCGGCGGTCGGGTGGTTGCCCCCGACGTTGACGGACTCGGCGCCGCGGTGGTCGGAGACTACCTGCGGTCACGACGTCCGCGCCGCGGCTGATCGACGCAGGGGGCGGATCTCGGAGAAATCAGGGGACGAGTCAGGGTATTTCAGGGTGTCGGGCGCCGGATGCAATCACTAACGTCGACGGTATGAGCGTTCCCGCCGAACTGCCAGAGCCTGAACTGCCAGAACCCGATTCGACCGGGCATGACCCGGCAGCTCCCGAATCGACCGGGCCGGATCTGACAAAGCCAGGGCCAACCGACGCTGAGCACGCCAACGCTGAGTCGGTCGACGCTGAGCCGGCCAAGCCTGACCTGACCAAGCCCAGTCCCGCCCAGTACGAGACTTCGGCTCCCGGCGGTGCGCCAGCGCCCGATCACCGACTCAGAGCGGCCGACGCCGACCGTGAACTCGTGCACCAAATTCTCTCGGCGGCGATGACCAGTGGCGCGCTCACGCCGAGCGAGTACGAGGAGCGGGCGCTGAAGGCCTCTACCGCAAAGACTTTCGGCGATCTCGACGAGTTGACCGACGATCTCCCCGTCGGGAAGCTCGGTGTGCCGCTGCCGCGACCCGGCGACCCGTACCCGACGGGCGTGACACGTCCCGGCACGGGGTCGGGGCGTAAGCCTGTGCGGCATCGCCTCGCGATCATGTCCGGCTCGGAGCTGAAAGGTCATGCGGCGGTCGCGGATCAGCTCGAGGCGACCGCGATCATGGGCGGCGTCGAGATCGACCTGCGAGAAGTCGAATTCACCGAACCGGTGCTGACTGTCCAGTGTGTGGCGATCATGGGTGGCGTCGACGTCATCGTTCCGCCGGATGTGACCCTCGAAGTCGGTGGTCTCGCCATCATGGGCGGATTCGAGGGAAAAGCCGAGGGGCCCGGGCGCCCCGGCGCTCCGACGGTCCATGTCACCGGCTTCGCGTTGATGGGCGGGGTGGACGTCAAGCGAAAGGAGCGTCGTTGATCGCGGTGTCGCCGATCACGCCCGTCCGGTGCTGTTGATCGCGCTCGCGCGGTGTCGTCAGTCGATGCGACCGTAGATCATCCGCAGGATGGCAACGGTGAGTGTGTCGAGCGGGTCGTCTGCAGTTGTACTGCGTCCGTGGCCCGCGGGGACCGTGCCCGCGGACGATGTCAGTTCACTCAGGCCTGCATCGCGCATCACGGCCACCAGGGTTGCCAGATTGGCGGCGGGCGGACCGTCGGGCGCCAGCCCCGCTGATCGATCGCGCTCGATCTTGGCGGCGAGTCGTTCGACGAATCGGGCGCGCGCTCTCGCGAGGAAGTCCTGTAGCGGCGCGTAACCGGAGGTGTATCCGGTGCGAGCTGCGCACGCCATGATCGATCCGTTCGTCTGCCAGATAGCGGCGACGGCGTCGAGTTGCTCGCGCAGGCCGACGGGGTCGGGTCCGACGGCGTCGAACCAGTCGTGGGTGCTGGCGAAGTCGTCCCAGATCCGTTCCATGAGCGTCGTGAGGACTGCCTGCTTCGACGGAAAGTAGAAGTAGAAGCTCGTTCGCGAAATGCCTGCCGCAGAAGAGATGTCGTCGATGGTGACGTCGTCGATCGGATGGTCGGCGAGAAGTGAACGCATCGCGCTCAGAATCTGATCTTCACGTTCGTCGCCTTTGGTACGAGCGCCTCTACGGCGGGCCGGTTGGGCCTGCGGATCGTCGGGCGCCTTGGTCGTCATTCCTCCATAGTAGGAAATCCGGACAATTTCGACTAGTCGTCGACAAAAATCGACGGAGCGTCGATTTTGTTCTAGATTGGCCCCCATGACACAAGCGGCAGCTCCGGAGCAGGCACCCTCGAAGGTGCGCTCGTCGACAGCACTGATCGTCGTTGCCGCGGCGGCGTCTGTGCTGTTGCTCTCGATGATTCAGACCCTCGCGGTGCCCGCTCTGCCGCAGATCGGCCAGCAGCTCGGCGTCTCGCTGACCATTGTCGGGTGGGTGACCACGGCGACGATGCTGGCGGCGTCGGCATTCACTCCGCTGTTCGGACGTCTCGGCGACGTCTACGGACACAAGCGGGTGATCGCAGCGGTGCTGCTGATCACCTTGGTGGGCAGTCTCATTGCGGCGCTGGCGAATTCGATCGACTGGCTGATCGTCGGTCGCGTGTTGCAGGGTGCGAGCTTCGGACTCTTCCCGCTGGCGATCAGCGTGTTGCGGCAGGAACTGCCCCGCGAACGTCTCACCGGGGCGATGGCGATCACGGCGTCGTCGTTGGGGGTCGGTAGCGGGTTGGCGCTCGTGGCAACAGGTCTGCTGACACAGGGCGGCGCCGACTATCGACGCATTTTCTGGCTGTGTGTGGCGATGTCGGCCGTCGTTCTGGTGCTCGTGATCTTCGCGATTCCGTCTCGACCGGGAACGGGCGGTCGTGTCGACTACTTCGGCGCGCTGGTGCTCGCGGTCGGTCTGGTCTGCCTCCTGCTGCCGACGTCGCAGGGCCACACGTGGGGCTGGGGGTCGGCACGTGTGATCGGCCTCTACGTCGCCGCCGTCGTCGTGCTCGGCGGCTTCTGGATACTGCAGAGTCGACGCGGCGAGCCGCTGGTGTCCGTCGACCTGCTCAAGCACCGAGCAGTTCTCGCGACGAACGTCGCGTCGCTCTGCGTCGGGTTCGCGATGTTCAGCGTGTTCCTCGGCGCGACGTACTTCGTGCAGACCCCGGACGCGTTGGCGGGCTACGGGTTCGGTGCCTCTGTCCTACGGACCAGCGTCGCGTTCATGCTTCCCGGCGCGATCGTGTCGATCCTCGTAGGCCCGGTCGCAGGCGGACTGGTCGGCCGTGTGGGTCCCCGCATCGTGCTGCTCGGTGCAAGCGTGATCGGCGTGGTCGGAATGCTGATGCTGACTCTCTTGCACGAGAACACCGGCGAGATGATCGCGGGCCTCATCGTTGCGAATGTGGCTGTGGCCGCAGCATATTCGGCCATGCCTGCGCTCCTGGTCGAGAATGTCGAGCCGCACGAGACCGGCATCGCCAATTCGATCAACTCCATCATGCGCACGGTCGGTGGCGCGATCGGCAGCGCGGTCATCATCACCGTGCTCGCTGCCGAGGTCGCGATTCACGTCGTGGGTGGCACCGCGGTCTCGCTTCCGACGGAGAACGCCTACCGCGCCGCGTTCCTACTCGGCGCCGGAGCGTTCGCGCTCGCTGCCCTTCTCGCGGCCTTCGGGATTCCACGTCGAAGCCCGCACCACCTGACGGCGCATCAGCGTGAAGAAGAGATCGCGCTCGGTGCCGCGGGCGAGTTCGCGACCGGGTCCGTCGACGTCGACTGACGATCTGGCTCGAGTTGCGTGGGACACAGGGGTACAAAAATGCCCCCGAGCGTCCCACGTAACTGACGGGATTGCACGCAACTCGGTCGCTCAGGCCAGCAGCCACGCGATCACCGCGATGACGGGGATCGAGACCAGGGTGGTGAGCAGTGCGGTGTCGCGCGCGAGTACCTGCCCCCGCCGATACCGAGTCGCGTAGACCAGCACGTTCTGGGCAGTCGGCAGCGCCGCGATCACGACCTGCGCGAACAACGTGTGTCCTGATTCTCCGAACCCCCATCGCGCGATCACGTAGACCAACGCGGGCATGAACAGCATCTTGAGCACGGTTGCGAGTGCGACCTCGCGCCGCGGACTCTGTCCCTTCTTGAACAGCGGCACACCTGTCAGCGACATTCCGAATGCCAGGAGTGCCGCGGGAACCGACGCGCTGCCGAGCATTTTCATCGGTTCGAGGATCGCGCTGGGCGGATGCCACCCGATCAGCGAAACGATCACTCCGATCAGCCCGCCGATCACGATCGGGTTGGTCAGCGGGAGTCGCAGGGTGTCGCGCAGCACCGACTTTCCGGCGGTGCGGTCCAACGCCGTGACGTCGAGTACGCCCAACGCCAGCGGCGAATAGATCAGAATCTGAAACAGCAGTAGCGGCGCGATGAACGAGGCGTCGTCGAGAACGAAGATCGCTATCGGTAGACCGAGGTTGACGCTGTTGACGTACGACGACGAGAGCGCGCCGATGGTCAGTTCCGGTATATCGCGACGTTGCAGAATGCCGCGGGCCAGCACGATGTAGAGCGTTCCGGTCGCAAACGCCGAAACTCCTGCGACGACGAGCGTCGACGAGAAGATGACCGAGAGGTCGGAGGTCACCAGCGACGAGAACAGCAATGCCGGCGTACAGACGAAGAACACCAGTCGCGACAGCACGTCATGTGCGTGTTCACCGAGGATCTGCGTCCGGCCCAGGGCGAATCCGATGGCCACCAGAATGAAGATGACGGTGAAACCGGAGACGACGCCTGACACTCGGATGAGTGTATGCAGCCGGGCCCGTGCGCTTTTCACTAAGCTGGCTGCAGCATTGGAGTGACCTCGCCCTGTGGGGCGTGCCCGGTCCCTCTGGCAGTACGGTCGGTGCGGCGATAACGCCGACGGCGATCCCAACGAGGGAAACCAAAAGGGCGAACCCAGAGAGGTGAACCCAGAGAGGTGAACGCAGATGTCCACTCCGTATGGAGGTTCGAGCGCATCGGATCCAGAGCGCCCAGACCAGAACTCGACCGGCTCCGACGGTTCCGGCACACCCAGCGCTGACGCACCAGGGACGACGCCGAGCGACGATGCCACCTCGCTGATCAAGCGGCCCAGCTCCGGCTCGGAGGGTCCGGGGGCTTCGGGTTCAGCGGCTTCGGGTTCAGGGGCCTCGGGTTCAGGGGCCTCGGGTGCAACTCCGCCGACCGGCAGCGGATCACCTGAGCCTCCGACGACCAAGTTCGACCCATCCGCCTACGGCCCGCCCTCGCAGGGGGAGTCGCCATACCAGCCCCCGCAGTACGGTTCGACGCCCGACTACGGCTCGGGCTCGCAGGCTCCGCAGTACGGTTCGACGCCCGACTACGGCTCCGGCTCGCAGGCTCCGCAGTACGGCCAGACACCCGACTACGGCCAGACGCCTGGCTCGACGCCCGACTATGGCACCCCGCAGGGTTTCGGTCAGTCGTCTGCCGAGTCCGGGCAGTCACCGTACGGTCAACCGCCCTACGGCCAGTCCTCGTACGGCCAGTCCTCTTACGGTCAGCCCGGCTATGGCCAGCAGGCGTACGGACAACCCGCCTATGGTCAACCCGCCTATGGTCAGCCCGGCTATGGCCAGCAGGCATATGGGCAACCTGCCGGCTACCCGGCGGCGGGACAGTCGACGAACGGCCTGGCGATCGCGTCGTTGGTGTCATCCATCCTCGGTATCTTCTGCTGCGGGGTGCTCTCGATTCTCGGGCTCGTGCTCGGTGTGGTCGCCAAGCGACAGATCAGGGACTCCAACGGGACCCAGACGGGCGATGGAATGGCCACCGCAGGGATCATCATCGGCGGCATCGCACTGGTGCTCTGGATCATCTACTGGATTTTTGTCGCCGCTGGCGTGGTGAACATGAATTTCAACACCACATAGCGTGCTCGACGTCGTTTTGGAGGTTGACCGCGCGACCGGTAGTCTAGAGAGGTTGCGTGCTGCGCCCGAGGGTTGCGTGGCACGTCCACCCACGCCGGTCGACGCTCCACTCTGTGGAGAATGGACGACCTGAGGGCACGGTCCGCGAGGGCCAGCGTTACGGGTTCGCGAGGGCCACGGTTGCAGGTCTGCGAGGACCACAGTGACCTGTCCGCGAGGACCACAGTGAGACACAGTCCGTAAGGACACAGTAGAGAAGGGCACAACCATGGCTGTACCGAAGCGCCGGATGTCGCGGGCCAACACCCGCAGCCGTCGTTCGCAGTGGAAAGCGGACAACCCCGCGCTGCAGGAGGTCAAGGTGAACGGTGTTGCTCAGCGCATCCCGCGTCGTCTGGTCAAGGCTGCGCGCGCTGGCATCATCGATCTCGACCGCCGCTGATCGCGACATAACCTCAGCGACTTAATCCAGCACAACTGCCGCAACGTCCCAGACGTTGCGGCAGTTGTGCTGTTCTGTGGAAGTACACCTGGAAAAGCACTCCTCCGGAACTACGCCGTGAACGTCGGCCGGTGCAGAAGTACACCGTGAATGTGCAGATGTTCGCCGTGAAAGCGAGGTGCCGATGCTGCTTGCGATCCTGAACATCGCGGGTATCGGGGTGTTCGCTGCGTCGGGAGCGTTGGTCGGAATCCGAAAGGACTTCGACATCTGGGGGATCGCGACGGTTGCGGTGCTGACCGGAGTCGGTGGCGGCATATTGCGCGATCTTCTGCTCGGCATCACCCCGCCCTCGGCGCTGGACAACTGGGTCCCCGTCACGACAGCACTGATCGCCGCGCTGGTGACGGTGATCTTCCATCCGTCGTTTGCGCTGCTGCGTCGGACCATCGTTGTCCTCGACGCGATCGGCATGGGGTTGTTCGCCGCCACCGGCGCGAGTATCGCGATCGACCATCACGCGCACGCCTTCGCCGCAACCCTCATCGGGATGCTCGCGGCGATCGGCGGTGGCGTCCTGCGCGACGTGCTCGCCAACGAGATCCCGTTGCTCCTGCAACCAGCTGATCTCTACGCCGTGCCCGCAATCGTCGCCGCCGCGGTGGTCGCGATCGGCAGAACGTACTCCGACCTGCCGTCGCAGGTCTGGGTCATCGCAGGACTCATCGTCGGCGCACTGCTACGCCTGGTTGCGCTCGCCCTCGGTTGGCGGCTGCCGATGGCGCCACGCGGCGTCGGCTACAACTGGCGTCGTCGAGGGTGACGGGCGGCGATGCACCCCTCTCACCGCCGGTCTGGGGTGACTACTGAGCGATGACCTTGTTCACCAGTCGGTTCAGCGAGTTGGGGATGAACTTCGCCGCGTTGCCCAGCACGAGCGTCTGGGTGCCGACGGAGTAGCTCGTGCGGTGCAGCCGCAGATCTTTCTTGGTGGGATGGACCGACTCCCAGATCTTGTCGGCGACCTGCTCGGGGGTGATCCGCACGCCGAGCGTTTTGGTCGACTTGGCGTCGTTGGCCGCCAGCGCGGTCTTGGCCCACAGCGGCCAGATGCTCACGACGCGGATGCCGTCGGGTTCCCACTCGAGTTCGAGTGCCTCGGTGAGTCCCGCGACGTAGAACTTGCTGGCGCTGTAGGTGGCGATGCCCGGCTGCCCGTAGATCGCCGACGCCGAGGCGATGTTCACCAGGTGTGAGCCCGGCGTCTTCTTGAGGTATTTGTGTGCGGCCTGGGCTCCCAGCGTCACGCCCAGTGCGTCGATGTCGATCTGACGACGCACGGCGTCGGGGGAGATGTCGGCGAGCTTGCCCTCGGTGAGCACGCCCGCGTTGTTGTCGAGGACGTCGAGGGTTCCGCCGGTGTGTGCTGTGAAGTCGGCCAGAGCGTCGTCCCACTCCTTGGGGTCGCGGACGTCGATCTTGCCGGTGATGAAATCTGGGTGGTTCGCCTTCACCTTGTCGAGCGCGTCGTTGTCGACGTCGTACACGCCGACGGTCCACCCCTCGTGTGCGAAACGCTCCGCCGTGGCCAGGCCGATACCCGCGGCCCCACCGGTGATGAAGATCGATGACATGAGGTCCCTGCCCTTCTGAACTGCGACGACGTTCCGCTCCCGAAACTTACTCGCCAGTATAGATGTCCAAGTTGTTTACTACGTCACACCGGGGTGCTATCTTGACAACAAGCGTTGATATGACATCAGCTGTTGATATGACATTAGTCGTTGATACAAAACTGAGGGTCAACACCTCACTGCTCTGCCAGTGAAATCCAGGTCGCCGAGTTCCGCCGCAGGCGGAGATGGGAAGTCGAGCACCATGACTGCTGCAATGGACCGCACCGAACCCACCGACGATGTCGTCGGCAACGTCGTGAGTATTCGTGACGAGGGTGCCGACGCCGTGTCCGAGCGTCTCCTTGCTTCGGCGGCGCGGCTCTCGCGCAACGCCATGACGGAGATCGACTGGAGCCTTCCGATGGACCCGACCAAGTACGGGTGTAGCCCGGAGTGGTCGTCGCTCTACGGCACGGACTACTGGGACGAGATGACCGAGGAACAGCGGATCTCGGTGACCCGTCACGAGTTCGCGTCGATCATGAACATCGGCATCTGGTTCGAGATGATCCTGCAGGAGATGGTCATCCGCGATCAGTACCTCGGCGCCTATCACAGCAATGAGTTCCAGTTCGCGCTCACCGAGATCGCCGACGAGTGTCGTCACTCGATCATGTTCGCCAAGGCGTCGGAGAAGATGGTCGGCACGTCGTACAAGCCCACCAAGTGGGTCGGTCGCGCGGGCAAGCTGTTCAAGCGCACCGCCAAGAACGAGGTCGCGTTCGCGGGCATCCTGGTCGCCGAAGAGGTACTCGACGTCTTTCAGCGCGGCTGCATGCGCGACGAGCGGGTGCTCCCGTTCATCCGTACCGTCAACGAGATTCACGTTCTCGAAGAGTCGCGCCACATGAAGTTCGCGCGTGAAGAGGTCCGCGATTCGATGAAGGGTGTCGGCTGGTTCCGTCGTCAGTTCAGCGCGCTCTACGTCGCGCTCGGTGGCTACTTCATCGTGTCGAGCCTGGTGCAGCGTCAGGCCTTCGTCGACGCCGGGCTCGACGCCGATCGTGCTGTCGCAGAGATGAATACCAACTCGCACTTCCACTCGATGATCCGCGGTAGCTGTGCGCACCTCATGGAGTTCCTCGACGAGGTCGGCCTGCTGACCAAGCCCGCCGCGTACTACTACCGGAAAGTGCACATGCTCTGATGTTCGTCATCACTCAGTCCTGCTGCAGCGACGCAGCATGTGTATCAGTGTGTCCGGTCAACTGCATTCATCCGACGCCGGAGGAGCGCGGTTTCGGCACCTCCGACATCCTGCACATTGATCCGCAGGCCTGCATCGACTGCGGTGCGTGTGCAGACGCGTGCCCCGTCGACGCGATCTTCCCGGCCGAGAACCTCGGCACCAGGGACAAGGTCTTCATCGAGATCAACGCCGACTACTACAAGAACAACCCGGACGTGAAGTCGGGCTGGTCCGACGTTGTGTACCCCGAGATTCCGAAATTGCCTGCGGGACTTCGTGTTGCGCTGGTGGGCACCGGACCGTCGGGTGGCTACGCGTTGCGTACGCTGCTCGACCGCACCGAGGCGTCGGTCACCGTGATCGACAAATTGCCGACGCCCGGCGGCCTGGTTCGTGCGGGCGTCGCCCCCGACCATCCCGGCACCAAGGGTGTCCTGCGCGGATTCGATCTGCTCTACCGCGATCCGCGCGTCACGATGGCGACCAACGTCGAGGTCGGCGAGTCAGAGGGACAGATCACGCCCGCCGAACTCGCCGAGCATTTCGACGCGGTCTTCTACGCGGTCGGTGCGAGCGAGTCACGGCGCCTTGGCATTCCGGGTGAGGACCTGCCCGGATCGACGTCGGCGACCGAGCTCGTCGCCTGGTACAACGCGGTGCCCGGTGCCGACGCGGCTCCGCCTATCCGCCGCTCGACTGACGCCGATCCGGCGAGCGGACGCGCCGTGATCGTCGGAACCGGAAACGTGGCCCTCGACGTCGCGCGAATCCTGGTGTCGCCACCGGAACTGTTGGCCACCACCGACATTGCCGACCGCGCGCTGGGCATCCTGGAAGAGCAGAACGTCCACGAGGTAGTCCTGCTCGGTCGTCGAGATCAGGCGCATGCGGCCTACACGTCTGCCGAATACCGTGCGCTGTCGACGATTCCGGGTGTCGAGGTGCTCGTCGTCGACGACGCCGACGGTGCCGGAGTTCCTGACCTCACCGGGCCTGCGGACCCCGACCACCGACGAATAGTGTTCCTGTTCCACAGCACTCCCGACGAGATTCTCGGCGACGAGCGCGTCGAAGGCGTGACCGTCTCGACCGGTGGGCAGACACATCGGATCGACGCCGACCTCGCGGTGCGCAGCATCGGATACCGCTCGGTTCCCATCGCGGGACTTCCCTTCGACGACGCTCGCGGACTGTTCCCCAACGTCGACGGACGGATGCTCGACGACTCGGGCGAGATCATTCCGGGTTCGTACGTGCTCGGCTGGGCCAAGCGCGGTCCCAGTGGTGGCATCGGGGCGAACAAGAAGTGCGCCCAGCTGACTGTCGAGGACTTCATCCGCGACGCGGTCGACGGCAAGTTGACTCGCACCACCCGTCAGCGCGGCGAGTTCGCCTCGTTGCTGCGCAAGCGAACTCGACACGTCATCGGCTATCGCGGTATGCGAGCGATCGACCGGATCGAGCGTCGACGCGGCTCCGAACAGGGCCGTCCGCGGGTGAAGTTCACCCGTGTCGGCGACATGGTCGGCGCTGCGGGCTGGCGTAAGCGGTAGCGGCCGAGGCATTCGACGTTTCCAGCTCTGCACGGCCCGGTCCTGCCTAGCCCCGTCCTGCCCAGCCCCGTCCTGCCTAGCTCAGTCCTGCTTGGCTTCGGACTCGACGGTGTGCAGGCCGAGTCCCTCCTCCTCGGGGAGCAGTTGCTTCTCTCCGGTCATCGGGTTGGTTTCCTCGAGTGGGGGGACCGGCCGACCGTCGAGCACGAGAGTCATTCTCTCTTTGTCGAGTTCGCCCTCCCATGCGGCGACGACGAAGGTGGCGACGCAATTGCCGATCAGGTTCACCGACACCCGCATCGAGTCCATGATGCGGTCGGCGCCGAGCAGAAGGGCAACGGCCGCAACGGGAATCGATCCGTGACCGATGGCCGAGATCGTCGCCGACAATGCCAGAAACGACGAACCCGGTACTCCCGCCATGCCTTTCGACGTCAGCATAAGGACCAGCATCGCAGTGAGCTGCTCGCCGAGGCTGAGGTGCACGCCCATCGCCTGTGAGAGGAACAGCACGCAGATCGACAGATACAGGGTCGCGCCGTCGAGGTTGAACGAATAGCCGGTCGGCACAACGAGTCCCGTGACGGACCGCGAACACCCCGCGTACGTCAACTTGGTCATGATGCGCGGCAGCACCACTTCCGTCGACGCGGTGCCGAGTGCGACGAACAGCTCATCCTTGATGTAGACGATGAACTTCCACAGGTTGACGCCTGCGAAGACCCGGACGATGACCCCGAGAACCAGGATGAACAGCACCGCCGCGAGGTAGCAGCATGCAATGAGTTTGCCGTAGCTGCCCAGCGACGAGATGCCGTACTGGCCGATGATGTACGCCATCGCGCCGAACGCTCCGAGCGGAGCCAGCTTCATGATCCAGCCGATCATGGTGAAGAAGACGTGGCTGGACCGATCGACAAACCCGGCCAAGAACGGTGCCTTCTCGCCGATCTTGGCCAGCGCGAGTCCGAAGAGGACCGCGAAGAACAGCACCTGCAGCAACTCGTTCTCGGTGAAGGCCGAGATCGCCGACGTCGGGATGATGTTCAGCAAGAATTCGACGGTGCGGGGGAGTTCGCCGTTGCTGGTCTTTTTCGCGACGGCGTCGGCTCCGGTCGCCAGGGTTTCGGGATTCACGTCGAAACCGGCGCCAGGTTTGACGATGTTGCCGATCACGAGCCCGAAGATCAGGGCGAACGTGGTGACCACCTCGAAGTAGATGAGTGCCTTGATCCCGATTCGTCCGACGGCCTTCATGTCGCCGACATGGACGATGCCGAGCACGACGGTGCAGAAGATGATCGGTGCGCATGCACAACCCGTCGAAGGCCCGCGAAGCGTCACGAAGTTGCCGGTAATCTGCGCGTTGCTCAGCGGGTTCTCAGTCGAAGTCGATAAGACTGTCTACATGCGCATTCTTGTTGTCGACGACGACCGGGCGGTCCGCGAGTCGCTGCGCCGCTCGCTGACGTTCAACGGATACACCGTCGACACCGCTGGTGACGGCATCGAAGCGCTGGAGAAGATCGTGGCCGAGCGGCCCGACGTGGCGATTCTCGATGTGATGATGCCCCGGCTCGACGGTCTCGAGGTGTGTCGTCGACTCCGATCGACCGGCGACGACCTGCCGATCCTGGTGCTCACCGCCCGCGACACCGTCTCCGAGCGGGTCTCCGGCCTCGACGCCGGCGCCGACGATTACCTGCCCAAGCCGTTCGCTCTCGAAGAACTGCTCGCGCGGCTGCGTGCACTGCTGCGCCGCGCGGCACCCGAGGAAGACGCCGATTCGGAGGCGCTCACCTTCGCCGACCTCTCACTCGACCCGGTGACCCGCGACGTCTCGCGCGGCGAACGCCAGATCAGCCTCACCCGCACCGAGTTCGCGCTGCTGGAGATGCTGATGGCCAATCCCCGGCGGGTGCTCTCCCGCAGCCGCATCCTCGAAGAGGTGTGGGGCTACGACTTCCCGACGTCGGGTAACGCGCTCGAGGTCTACGTCGGATACCTGCGTCGCAAGACCGAAGCCGACGGTGAGTCGAGGCTGATACACACCGTGCGCGGCGTCGGCTACGTGCTACGTGAGACGCCGCCCTAGTGCCGTCTGTGCTTCGACTCCGCCTCGCACGGATGTGGTTGCGGGTGCGTCCGGAGGGCAAGTCGGGCGAAATGCGCGACCCGATGCCCTTGACCCGGTTGGTCTCGCTGCGCCTGCGCGTCACGTTGTTGTCGGCGACGGTCGTACTGGTGTCGGTGGGCCTGATGGCCGCTGCCGCGTACTTCGTGGTGTACCGCGCGATGTACAACGAGGTCGACAACCAGCTCGAATCCCGCGCAGACGGCATGACCGCGCTCGCGAAGATGGGGACGCTCAACGACCGGCCCGAGGCGTTGGTCGCGGGAACGGTGTTCTCCACCAATATCTCTCTCGCGCTGGTGAAACCGAGCGGGCAAACCTACCTGGTCGGGTCGGTGCCATTCGAGGACGTCGAACGCAAAGTCGCGCGCTCGCCGTCGAATCCGGGAAACAACCTGCAGAGTCTGCGGACCGTCAACAACCAACGGGTGCTCGCGCGCAAACTCGACGACGGCAACACCCTCATCCTCGCGCAGAGTCTGCTGCACACCGATCGTGTCCTCAAACGACTGGCGTGGGTTCTCTTCGTCGTGGGGTGTGGCGGCGTCGCGCTCGCGGCAATTGCAGGTACGACGGTCGCGCGTGCGGGTCTTCGACCTGTCGCCCGCCTCACTCGCGCTACGGAACGGGTCGCACGCACGCAGGACCTCACCCCGATTCCGGTGGCGGGAAACGACGAATTGGCACGTCTCACCGAGAGTTTCAACACCATGCTGCGCGCGTTGGCTCAGTCGCGCGATCAGCAGGCGCGACTCGTTGCCGACGCGGGCCACGAATTGCGTACTCCGCTCACGTCTTTGCGCACGAATCTCGAATTGCTCATGGCCGCAAGCGAACCCGGCGCGCCCGCGGTGCCCGCGGCCGACATGATCGAACTGCGCTCCGACATCGTGGCGCAGATCGAGGAATTGTCCACTCTGGTGGGCGATCTCGTCGACCTCGCGCGCGAGGACACCCCCGAGGTGGTCTTCGAGGAGGTCGACCTCGACGAACTCGTCGAGACAGCGCTCGAGCGAGTACGTCGACGCCGCGTCGACGTCGAATTCGAGGTGCATCTCGAGCCGTGGTTCGTATTCGGTGAGCAGCACGGGCTCTCGCGTGCGGTGGTCAACGTTCTCGACAATGCAGCGAAGTGGAGTCCGCGTGGGCGTTCGGTGCTCGTGACGCTGCGACAGCTCGACACCGGCACGGCCGAATTCTCCGTCTCCGACGCGGGCCCTGGTATCCCACCGGAGGATCGGGAGTTGGTGTTCGAACGCTTCTATCGGTCGACGCAGTCGCGGTCGATGCCCGGGTCGGGGCTCGGCCTCGCGATCGTGCGGCAGGTCGTCGACCGGATGGGCGGGACCGTCCGGGCCGACCAGTCGAGCCTCGGTGGCGCGATGATCACGATGACGCTGCCCGGACGACCGACGCCCGTGGAACCTTCACCGAAGGTGATTCGTCAATAGTTTCGGGAGACGACGCATCCGGCCTATCGCTTACCTACGCGAGCAGACGGTCCCATAGTGTTGAGCCACAAGTGAGCGCCGGACCAGAAGGGCGGTCCGGCGTCGAAGATCGGTCGATTGACCGCCGTCTGCCAGGGCGCGGTCTGAACAAGGCGAGGAAAGAAGCACGACGATGACAGGTGGAGGCCCGCACGGGGGGAATCCGTACGGAAACGACCCGCAGACCGGTGGATTTCCCGCGTACGGCTCGGGTCACGGCGATTCGCAGCAGAGCCCGGGCGGCCAGCAGGGTTACGGCGCACCACCGACGCAGCAGTACTACGGACCGCCCGCCGGTCAGCAGCACAACCAAGCGTGGGGTGCGACAGGTTCGACGACGCCGACCGACCACTCGTTCAGCGGTTTCCAGCCCGAGTCTCCGACGGGATTCGACTCGTCGGATCCGGGTCGCTCAACGTCGTCGAAGAAGTCGCGCGGAGGACTCATCGCAGCCCTCGTCGGTGGCGCACTGGTGATCGGTTTGGTCGCAGGCGGAATCGGCGGCGTCGTCGGAGCAAAGGTCTCCGACGATGACTCGACGTCGAGCAGTTCGGCGCCGCTCGGCGGCGATCCGAACACCAACAGTCAGAACGTGGCTGCCGCGCCCGCGGGGTCGGTGCAGGAGGTCGCCGCCAAGACGCTCCCGTCCGTGGTGTCGATCGACGTGGTCAGCGGGACCGAGGCGGGCGAGGGATCGGGCGTCATCCTCTCCGACGACGGATACATCATGACCAATAACCACGTTGTCGCCGGCTCATCCGGAAGCGGAAGGCCGTCGGCGATCCAGGTCAACTTTCAAGACGGCACGCGCGCATCGGCGAAGCTGATCGGCGCCGACTCGATCTCCGACATCGCGGTGATCAAGGTCGAGAAGAACAACCTCCCGCCGATCAACGTCGGAACGTCGAAGAACCTGGCCGTCGGGCAGTCGGTCATCGCGATCGGTGCGCCCCTCGGACTTCAGGGCACCGTCACCACAGGCATCATCAGCGCGTTGAACCGTCCCGTATCCACGTCGCGCGACGGTGGAACGACGTCGGTCATCGACGCCATCCAGACCGACGCCGCGATCAATCCGGGTAACTCGGGTGGCGCTCTGGTCAACGCCAGGGGCGCCCTGATCGGCATCAACACCGCGATCGCATCGCTCGGTGCATCCGAACAGCAGCAGAGCGGCAGTATCGGCCTCGGCTTCGCGATCCCAATCGACCAGGCCATCCGCGTCGCCAATGAACTCCGGAACAACGGCGGCAAGGCGACACATGCCAGCCTCGGGGTGTCGGTGCGGCCGAACAGTCCCGCGAGCACGCCCGGTGCTGTGATCTCCGACGTCACGGCCGGTGGGCCTGCCGCGCAGGCGGGTATCCCCAAGAACGCGATCGTCACCAAACTCGACGACCGGAACATCGCGTCGGGCGATGCGTTGGTCGCCGCGGTGCGCTCGCACGCACCCGGTGAGAAGGTGACGGTCACCTACGTGGCGGATGGGCAGACCCGCACAGCGTCGGTGACGCTGGGAACGCTCACCACCAATTGACCGGTGCCGTCGCTCGATCACTCGAGCATCTGCCAGCCACCAGAATGTGTCACCGACTCATATGCCACAGAGTGATATGCCACCGACTGATCATCGAGGCCCCCGATCTGAGACCATGAGCAAGGGGCGAGAACAGGCGAGAACGAGAAAGAGGCGAGCATGATCGAATCAAGCCGCAGTCCGCAAGGCTCAACCCTCACCGACGACGATGCGTCGAGCGTGATCGATCCGATCGCGTTGGAGGCTTCCGAGGTCGATCCCGCCGACGTGGTTGCCGCAGACGCTGCGGCCCGCGAGTTTGTTGCCCGCCACACCAGCGAGGCGGCCGGGACCGCGGGCGACGAGATCGGTAGAGCGCTGGTGGTTGTCGTCGACGACCAGATCGCGCACGGCGAGGTCGCCGACTCACTCGGCCCGCTGGTCGGTGAGCTGCTCAACGAGGCAGGCTTTCACGTCGACGCGACGCTCGCAGTGTCCGGCGACGAGATCGAGATCCGCAATGCGCTCAACACCGCGGTCATCGGGGGCGTCGACCTGGTGGTTTCGGTCGGTGGCGTCGGAGTCGGTGCTCGCGATGTGGCTCCCGAGGCCACCGAGCCGCTGCTCGACCGCCGACTTCGCGGCATCGAAGAAGCAGTCCGAAGCTCCGGTCTCGCTGCGGGAGCCACCGACGGCGGGCTGTCGCGGGGGCTCGCGGGCATCTCGGGGCAGACGCTCGTGGTCAACATCGCCGAGTCGCGCGCGGCCGTTCGCGACGGAATGGCTACTGTGGCGCCACTCGCCAAGCACGTAATCGAGTCGATCAGCGAGTTCTGAGTCGAGCGAATCGAATGGTGCGCAAATATCAGGAAATGCGCACGTGTGCATGACTTCGGTTCACTTTGTGTTCACGGAAATTTCTGCAGCATGCGGTTTAGGTTCTGAGACGGAATAGTCGATATGTCGCAAGAAGGCTCGAATCGCGAGACGCAGGCCGGTTCACGACGGAAATCGAGGCATCGTCGCAGGATTGACGATGTCTTCGGCGACGATCTCCCTGAGACCACGTCAGACGAGAGTGACGAAGGTCACATAGGTGATTCTCAGGAGTGGTACCGCGCCCAGCGGCCGCCGCACTATGAGTGAAATGCCGCTTCTGGCACGTCGGACGCAGGGTGTTTTCCTTTTGTTAACACTCTTGCTGACACTGACGTGAAGTCAGCCTGTGAAATCTTGTAAGAGAATGTTGAGATCGTCCTGAGCGTTGCTGTTGCCCGTTTTGATATCGCTCGGATAACGTTCGCTGCGACAACACTCGGTCCCTGCGGGAGGCCGGGGCCGTGGTCCTGCAGTCCGATCAACGTCGGTCAGCAGCAGTGGAACGAGGGGGCAGGGAGTTTTACGCCTCGGTGAGCACGACGAAACAGCGTGTTAACCGGAGCGGACGATGATTCCCGCGAGCCGCCAAGGTCAACCCGAGGGAACGAGTTCGTCTCCCTCGGATAACAGCCGAATCCTGTGAGAGGGAACGAATGAGCAAGTTCAGCAAGCTTGGGCGCCGCGGAGCTGCTGCGGTCGCCGTCGCCGCTGCCGCGGTGATTGGCGCAACCAGCATGGGGGCGGGACACGCGGAAGCCGCGAAGCTGGCCGATGGTTACAAGAAGGCCGTCGCGGGCGACGGTACGACTGTTGAGTCCTGGCGCAAGGGTGAGTACTTCACGCGAGTCGGGACCGTCGCCAACAACCCGCTGTCGCGCGGTCTGGCGATTTCCGGTACCTATACCGTCAAGTCCGCTCCCGGCGTGGGTGGCCAGGTCAACGTCGGCTACATCATCGGTTGCCAGGTCGACATCTCCGGTATCAGCCTGGATCTCGGCGGCACCTTCGACCTCGTTGGTGGTGGACTGACCGGCAGCGGCAGCGTTACCCTGCCGATCAAGCCGGGTCAGATTGCAAACTATTCGCTCTCCAGCGTGAGCCTCTCGGACAAGGGTGTGGCATCGCTGCAGGTTTCGGATCTCCAGGTGATTCTCGACAAGTGCGGCGGCTACGCGTCGGCACGGTCTTACGTTTCCGTCTACGCGGCCAAGGGATTCGACGCCAAGGGAGGCACCCTGAACGTCGACGGACCTCTCGTGAAGTCCACTCTGTACGGCCAGCCTTTCAACGTCAGTTAATCCGCAGCAGGTAATCCAACAACTCACTCTGAGATTTATCTGCTCGTAGGCAGATTGACATTCCACGAAGGGGAATCATGAAGAAGAGCTACACTCGCCGCCTGGCGGCTGTCGCCGCCGTCGCGGGTGCCGCCGCGATGGGTCTGAGCGGTGTCAGTGCAGGACAGGCTGACGCTGGGCCGCTGCCCGGCGGCAAGGTCACCAAGACGCTTGTCGACGGAACTCCGGTCAGCATCACGCTCTCCAAGGAGAGCATCAGCGTCCAGCGTCCGATCAACCAGAGCGCGCTGAGCCGCGAAGCCTGGGGTTCGGGAACGGTCAGCGTCAAGGTTGGCGGCAAGGCCAAGGGCGGCTCCATCAAGGTCGGCTACGAACTGGGATGCCAGGTCGACTTCGGCGTGTCAGGTGGTCTGGGTACGGGCGCGGGCTTCAGGCCCGGCACTGGAAAAGACGGCGAGCCGAGTCCGGACAATGCTGTGTGGAGTGGTACCCAAGGCGGTAACGGACAGGTCACTCTCGGGCCCGGTGGCGTTACCAAGTACTGGCTCATCAGCGGTGACAGCCTCGGAAACAGCATCCAGTCGTCGGACGTGACGAACAAGGATGACGACAACTACACCGCAGGCGATCTGACGTTCACGGGTTCTACCGGTGGAGTCACCTACAGCCAGGAGCACTTCGTTCTGAACGGCTGCGCGGGATACGCATCTGCCCGGACGATCGTGCAGGTGACCGTCAAGACGGACTCCGTCAAGGGCATCGTCACCTACACGGGTAAGCCCTTCAGCCTCGGCTGATCGCGCTCGTCGCACACAACTGAACACGACCGCAGGGCGGGAACCGGAGATCCGGTTCCCGCCCTGCGGCGTTGCGCTGAGCCGATCGCCTCGGGGATCGACCATCGACACAGCGAAACCTGTTTTCGTACTGGCGCGTCGGACGACACCAGCGATCAGCTACCGATTGTCTCGGCTGCTGGGGTCCAGAACTGCAGGTTCAGCTCCCGAAGAAGGGGAACGGGAACCACGGACGCGGACGAGGGCGCGGCTGGGGCTGCGGTCGGCCGTGGTTGTTCTGGCCCGGTCGCTGGTTTCCGTGAGGCTGAGGCATCGTTGCTCCTCCATTGGGTTGATGTGACGTTTCGTCGACGCTCTATGAATCAAGATCAGCGCCAACGGATTTCAACCTAGGAATCGAACCTTGGGATGCGATGGTCAAGTCGCTGTCAAACGGCTGGACATAGCGAAACGGCCACGCCCGAGGTGGGCGTGGCCGTTCGATTGGTGTCTGATCAGCGGGAGTGGCGTCCCGAGTCGCCGGGGTTGTCGCCGGGGAACTGCGATCCCGGAGACGGGTAGCTGCTCGGCGGGTAGTTGCCGGGCGGGGGATAGTTGCCCGGAGCCGGGTTCGGCGTCGGGTAGCCGGGTTGCGGTGCACCCGGGCCGCCTGCCGGGTAAGTCGGCGGGTTCTGCTGCGGCTGCCCGGAAGGCGCCTGATACGACGGTGGGTTGCCGTAGGTCGACGGCGCCTCGTACGGGGCCTGAGAAGCCGGTGGCGGCGTCGTGAGGCGCTGGGTGGGCGGTGCTGCGTCGAGTCGACCGGACGGATATGCGTCGGAGGACGGCGAATACGTGTCGGGTGAATCGGAAGCTCCCGAACCGGATGAGCCATCGTCACCTCCGCCCGAGTCGCTCAGATGGTCGGGGAGATCCTTCTCCGCCTCGGCCTTGGCCTTCGACACGCTGTCGGGATCCATGAGGTCGCGGATCTCGGTGAGCAGCGCAACCTCGGTGACCTCGGCCTTCTTGCCGAAGCCGCCGAGCTCGGCGAGCTTGTTGTACGGAACGATGATCAAGAAGTAGATGACAGCGGCGATGATCAGGAAGTTGATGACCGCCGTGAGCACTCCACCGATGTTGACGAACGTCGACGACTTGCCGCTGACCAACTCGAATCCGAGGCCGTCTGCCTCGTTCGGGCTCCACGGGATGGTGTTGATGATCGGCTTGATGATGCCGTCGGTGAAAGCCGTGACAATTGCGGTGAAGGCCGTGGCGATGATGACCGCTGTGGCCAGATCGACCACGTTGCCCTTCATGATGAAATCCCTGAAACCCTTGAGCACTTTCCGGTCCTCTCATTCGGTCGGTGGTACGTGCCTGTGGCGAGGTACTGACGGAATCTGCTCAGTGGTGCACAGTCCGTTCTTCGTGATGTTAGTGGAGTTGGGCATGCGCGTTGCGGAACCAAACCATGTTGTGTCTGTGCAATGAATCTTCGACGCTGTGCAACGAATCGCGAAACCACACGTCAATGCACTATTACGGCCAGTGCGACGTCGAGTCCGGCCGCCGCGACGCGGAGTGCCGATTTCTGGTCCATCGCGAGTACAACGGGCGCCGACGCCTGATTTCGCGCTGCGAGACCACTTGACGCGGGCCGTTCGGTACCCAGCGCGACAACGGCACGCTTGGCAAGTACATCCGCGTCCGGCCCGACGACGTCGACCACATCGCCCGCTCGCAATAGCGCCGATACAGCGTCGTCGGAAAGGCGCACAGGGACGAGGCGGGCATCGGCCGACCCGGTCAACTGTTGCGGCAGCCGGGATGAGAGGAGCCGTGCGTCGGTGAGAATCTCGCCGGCCCGGACCATGCCGGTCACCGTCTTGCCTGCGCCGTCGCGCGACATTCGCAGTGCGCCCGCAGGCACCATGCCGCCGGCAACCCGACGCACGACGAGATCGCTTGCGGCCAGTTCGGTTCCCGGCAGCAGGTCGTGGGCGGCGGCCATGACCGATTCATCGTCGTGTTCTGCTCCGCCGAGGGTGGCGAAACCCAGTGCGGCCGCGACGAGTAGCGCTGCAGCGCAACGTCGAATCAACAGCGACCTCACCCAACCCGGACGCACGGCAGCTCCCAGACGGTCGACGAGACGCGGGTTCAGACGATCTCGGCCCCGGCGGTCGAGGCGGCCCCGGTCTCCACGCGATGGTTTCATGGGCGAAACGTAGTCGCCTGCGGGCATGTGTGACTGTGCCCTCGGCGAGACTGTGGACAACCACTCCACCGTGCGCGGTCGGTGGATAATGTCGTGTTCCGTTAGAATCGACAACGGTGTGCCGGGAAGTCTGGTCGGCGATCCGGATCACGATCCGGATGCACAATCGACCCCTCTCGGCCTCGCTGCCGGGACAGCCCGACAGGATCACCGCATGCCAGAGCATTCTTCCGATGGACAGATCTCGAGGAACGACGCCGCCCTCGATACGTCGGTCACCGAGTCGTCCACGTCGACGGGGACACCGGACCGCACAGGACCGCCAGGCTGGCGCCGACACAATCGTCGGGAACGTTTTCGTCGAGTTCTCTCGCTTGACACCACCAGCGGCGCGCTTCTGCTGATCAGCGCTGCACTGGCCGTCCTCATCGCCAATTCGCCTTGGCGGGACGCTTATCACAGCTTTCTGGCCTACGAGATCGGCCCGGAATCGCTGCACCTCCATCTCTCCCTCAGCGAATGGGCCGCCGACGGATTGCTCGCGATCTTCTTCTTCGTCGTCGGTGTCGAACTGAAGCAGGAGTTCGTTGCCGGAAGCCTTCGTGATTTCCGGCTGGCAGGCGTGCCGATCGTCGCTGCCGTGGCCGGAATGATCACGCCGGCACTCTGTTACGTGGCTGTGGTCGGCGCACTCGATCCAGAAGCCTTGCGTGGCTGGGCGATTCCCACCGCCACCGACATCGCCTTCGCGCTCGCCGTCCTCGCGATCTTCGGGCGAGGGCTGCCGCTCGCGCTGCGCACGTTTCTACTCACTCTCGCTGTTGTCGACGATCTGCTCGGAATCACGGTGATCGCAGTCTTCTATACGGAGTCCATCGACTTCGTCATGCTCGGCTGCGCACTGCTGGCCATTGTCGCCTTCGGTGTCGTGGTCCGGCTATCCCGCTCGTATCGCTGGCTGTTGCTGCCGCTGGCCGTGGTCGCGTGGGCTTTCATGCACGCGTCCGGAGTACATGCCACCGTCGCCGGTGTCCTGCTCGGGCTGGTCGTGCCTGCACTCACGATTCGCGGTGAGCGGCTCTCGCGCACCGAATTGCTCGACGAGACCATCCGTCCGTGGTCTGCCGGAGTTGCGCTGCCGCTCTTCGCGTTTGCCGCGGCCGGTGTCTCGGTTGTCGGCGCGGACGAACCATTGATCCAGCCAGTCTCCATCGGCATCGTGGTGGGGTTGTGCGTCGGCAAGATCGCCGGCGTCCTCGGCGCGACGGCGCTCATGACGCGTCTGACTCCACTTCGGTTACCCGATTCGGTCGGACTGCGCGACCTCATCCCGGTGGGCATGCTGACCGGCATAGGTTTCACGGTCGCCCTACTGATCGCCGAACTCTCCTTCGGCGAGGCCGATCACGCCGCACCCGCCAAGGGTGCGATCCTCATCGGATCGGTCATCGCGGCGAGCGTCGCAGCGATCATGCTCCGCTGGAATGCGCGCAAGGCGCGTGATCCCGACATGAACCGCGACGGCGTCGTCGACACCGACCTCGACGTGATCGGCGGCTGAGCCCGGGACGATCTCAGACGTCGGCCTCGACGGGGCGTCGTTTCTCGACCGGCTCGTAGTCTTCCCAGAACGTTGCTCCGGTGATGCCGAGCGCCACCGGGTCGAAAGCCGGGTCAATGCCACGCTTGCGCTGGTGCTCGTAATCACGAAGCGCCTTGAACGCAGGCTGCTGCAGGATCAGGATGCCGATGATGTTGAGCCACGCCATGAGGCCGACCCCGATGTCGCCGAGCGTCCACGCCTCGGTGGCCGTCGACACCGCGCCGATCACCACGGAGACCAGGATCAGCACCTGCAGACAAATGGTGGCGTTCGATCCCACGGTGCTGCGCAGCGGCCTGATGTAGACGGTCGACGCGCGGCCCAGCAGGAACCGGAGATTGGTCTCGGCCATGTAGTAGTACGCGATGATCGTCGTGATGCAGAAGAACAGCAGCGAGATTGCGACGAATGACGATCCGGCGCCGCTCCACAGGGTGTCGAAGCCGGTCTGCACGAACGTCGGCCCCACCTCTGCGTCAGCGGGGAGGTTCCCACCTTCGGCGATCACCGCCCCCGACTCCGACTCGCCCTCGAACACGCGGTAGGCGCCGGTCGACAGGATGAGGAAGCCGGTGGCGGAACAGACGAAGAGCGTGTCGATGTAGACCGCGAACGCCTGGACGAGTCCCTGTTTGGCGGGGTGCGACACCTCCGCGGCTGCTGCGGCGTGCGGACCGGTGCCCTGCCCGGCTTCGTTGGAGTACAGGCCGCGCTTGACACCCCACATGATCGCGGCGCCGATGATCGCACCGAAAGCGGCGTCGGCACCGAAGGCGCTCGCGAAGACCGTGGAGATCACGTTCGGGACGACCGAGGCGTTCATCGCCACTATCACGATCGCGACGATGATGTAGATGATCGCCATGAAGGGCACGACGATCGATGCGAAGTTCGCGATCCGCTTGACGCCACCGATGATCACCAGGGCGAGCACGATCACCGTCGCCACTGCGAACACCCATTTCTCTATGCCCCAAGCGTTTTCAGCGGCGATGGCCATCGAGTTGGACTGCACGCTGGGAAGCAGCAGGCCGCACGCGAGAACGGTCACGGCGGCGAAGAGGAGCCCGTAGAGCTTGAAGACCGGCCCGGCCTTGGTGTGTGCGAAGGCTCGGCTGAGGTAATACGCCGGTCCGCCGCGGTATTCACCGGTGAGGCGATCGCGGGTTTTGTAGATCTGAGCGAGGGTGCACTCGACGAACGACGTCGATGCGCCGAGAAACGCCACGAGCCACATCCAGAAAAGTGCTCCTGGTCCGCCGAAGGCGATCGCGGTTGCGACACCAGCGATGTTGCCGGTGCCGACGCGTCCAGCGAGTGACATGGTCAGTGCCTGGAAGGACGACACCCCATCCGGTGAGCTCTCCCCATGAAACATGAGCTTGACCATGTCGGGTATTCGTCGCAGTTGGACGAGGCGCGACCGTATCGAGAAGTACACGCCTGCGCCCAGGCAGAGAAACACCAGAGCGTTGCTCCAGACGTATCCGTTCACCGAGTCCAAGAAGTCGGTCATGGGTCCTTCCGGGTAGCGATACCTCGGAGGACAGCGATCGCCCGCCAAGGCTTTGGCAGGCGTTTACCTTTCCATGGTTTGTCGTTTACTGCTCGACGAACGGTCAACTGGTGTCAGGGGACGGGAGCGTCATCCTCGTGACCTCGGGCAATGGTCTAGAGGTCCGAAGTCTTGGCACTCGGAATGTACGAGTGCCAGAGTTGGTTAGAATCTATGGCGAATCACTTCACAGCCTTCGGAGGTACCGGTGCCCACCTACTCGTATGCGTGCACGGAGTGCGACAACAAGTTCGACATTGTTCAGTCGTTCTCCGACGACTCGTTGACCGAATGCCCGCAGTGCTCGGGTCGGCTGCGCAAGCTGTTCAACTCGGTCGGCATCGTGTTCAAGGGCAGCGGCTTCTACCGTACGGACTCCCGCTCGGGCTCCTCGAGCTCAGAAACGGCGTCGTCGAGCAGCAAGTCCGACGGCGGTTCATCGTCGTCGGAGGGGTCGTCGAGCAGCAGTTCGTCGTCGGATAGCTCCTCGTCGAGTGGCAGTAGTTCGAGCACGTCGTCGTCGAAGAGTGAGTCGAAGAGCAGCGCCGCTGCGTCTTCGTGATCACTGAGTCTTCGTGATCGCTGCGTCCTCGCGATTTTCGGGTGCCGCTTACTCCTAGCTGAGTTTTCGAAATCCCCCGGCGGGCGTGAGAGCCCACCCGACCGGGACGTCGTAGTTGCCCGACGGTAGAGCGTCGACGACCTCGTCGTCGTAGACAACGGCAACGAGCTCAGCAGAACTCCCGATCAGTGTTCGGTCGTAGTAGCCCGCGCCGCGGCCCAGGCGGACACCCGTCTTGTCCACCGCGAGAGCGGGCACAAGGACCACCGACGCCGCGTGTACGGCGTCTGTGCCGAGTCGTTCTCCGGACGGCTCGAGCAGTCCCCAGCGTCGTGGTTGCAAGGTGGTGGCGCCGTCGTAGCGGACCCAGTCCAGCGGCGCAGGATCGCCGTCGGGGACGATGGGGACCAGGACGCTCACCCCACGGTCGACGAGGGCATCGAGCATCGCCGGTGACCCCGGCTCCGTGCCTATCGGGACGTATGCGGCCACGGTGACGTCGTATTCGAGTCGGAATGGTGCGGCGTAGATCCAGTCGGCGAGATCGCCTGCGGCTTGCTCGCGCGCGAACGGCGACATGTCGCGTCGCTTGGTCGAAATCTCTTCGCGCAACTGATTCTTGAGGGTGGGCACCGCGACCTCCGCCTTTCTGCGCACCTGCATTCGCCCCGACATACACTTGCCCCGCTCTGCACTCGCACTGTAGCGCCCGAAAGTGACGTAGAACGCACGCGTGCGTCCCTCAGTTGGGTGATCCGCAACCCTTCGCAAGGACGCCGTCAGACTCCGACATTAGGGTGTCGGTATGACGTCCAGCGTGAGCAAGGCGAGCACCGACGAATTCAGCGAGTACTCGTCTGTACCGAACACCCCGCCTATTCCGAGAACCGCAGTGGTGCCAGCGGCAGGCTTGGGTACGAGATTCCTGCCCGCGACCAAGACCGTCCCCAAAGAGCTGCTGCCGGTGGTCGACACACCGGGCATCGAGCTCGTGGCAGAAGAGGCCAAGTCGGCGGGTGCAGAGCGGCTCCTGATCATCACCTCGCCGGGCAAAGACGGGGTCGTTGCGCACTTCGTCGAAGATCTTGTCCTGGAGAACACTCTGGCCACGCGCGGTAAGGCCGCGATGCTCGCCAAGGTGCGCAAGGCGCCGTCGTTGCTCGAGGTCGCATCGGTCATTCAGGAGAAGCCTCTCGGTCTGGGGCATGCGGTCGGTTGTGTCGAGCAGTACCTCGACGACGACGAAGACGCCATCGCGGTGCTCCTTCCCGACGACCTCGTGTTGCCCGGCGGCGTTCTCGAGGTGATGGCTCGCACACGCCAGCGTCGCGGCGGTTCGGTGCTGTGTGCGATCGAGGTGCCAGAAGAGCGGATCAGCGCCTACGGCGTCTTCGACGTCGAAGAGTTGCCCGACGCCAACAATCCCAATGTGATGAAGCTCAAAGGCATGGTCGAGAAGCCGGAGCCGAAGGACGCGCCGTCGAATCTTGCGGCTGCCGGACGCTACATCCTCGACCGAAAGATCTTCGACGCTCTGCGTCGCATCAAGCCCGGTGCCGGTGGTGAGCTGCAGCTCACCGATGCCATCGCGCTGCTGATCGAAGAGGGCGAACCGGTGCACGTCGTCGTCCACAAGGGCACTCGTCACGACCTGGGCAACCCCGGTGGCTACCTGAAAGCGGCGGTCGATTTCGCTCTCGACCGTGACGACTACGGACCCGACCTGCGCGAATGGCTTGTTTCGCGACTGGCAGCAGACTGAACCGACGCCGTCCGACTCGACGTCGACTCAGCGCGCCTGCGTCACGGATACGGGCACTGGCGCTAACGTCATTGCCTGACGTGTGTCCGGCGAGGCGATGAGGTGAGATGCGGTCCGTCGAAGATCATCTGACGCTGGTGACCGCTGCGGCGGTGGCTCCGCGGCCGGTACGGGTGGCCATCTCGGAGGCGCAGGGATTGATGTGTGCCGAGGAGGTCGTCACCGAGCGACCGATGCCCGGTTTTGACCAGGCCGCCATCGACGGGTACGCCGTGCGGGCCGTCGACGTGGCGCTCGCCGGAGCGTCGGCTCCCAGCGATCCCGACGAGTTCGAAGAATTCGATGCCGGTGGTGCCGAGTTGGTCGACCTCGAGCCAGGTGAGCCGATGATCGTGTCGCTCCCCGTGGTCGGCGAGGTTGCACCGGGTGCGCGCACCCCGACCAGGCTTCAGCCGCGCCAGGCGGTACGCGTCGAGACGGGTGCCCCGATGCCGACGCTCGCCGATGCCGTGGTGCCCCTGCGCTGGACCGACGGTGGCGAGCAGAAGGTGAAGATCGGCCACGGTGTCGACAGCGGCGATTACGTTCGACGAGTCGGCGACGACGTGCAGCCCGGCGATGTCGCGGTCCGTGCCGGATCGATCATCGGCCCGGCGCAGGTCGGATTGCTCGCGGCGGTCGGTCAGTCGCGCGTGCTGGTTCATCCCAAGCCTCGACTGTCGGTGATCTCGGTGGGCAGCGAACTCGTCGACATCGACCGCACTCCCGGCCCCGGCCAGATCTACGACGTGAACAGCTACTCACTGGCGGCTGCCGCGCGTGATGCGGGTGCCGATGTGAACCGTGTCGGACTCGCCGAACGCGAGTCGTCGCGACTGCGCGAAGTGGTTGAGGCGCAACTCATTCGGTCCGAGATCGTCGTGATCTGCGGCGCGGTGGGCGGTACGGCCTCACGGGCGATCGCCGACGCCCTGGCCGACCTCGGCGACCTCGAGATCGCGCGGGTCGCGATGCATCCGGGCTCGGTGCAGGGCTTTGGCCGACTCGGCCGCGATGAGGTGCCGACGTTCCTGCTGCCCGCCAATCCGGTGAGCGCGCTGGTCACATTCGAGGTCATGGTGCGGCCGCTGATCCGCATCGCGCTGGGCAAGCGGCAGCCGATGCGACGCGTGATCACCGCACGAACGATCGGGCCGATCGCGTCCGTTGCGGGCCGCAAGGGATATCTGCGCGGCCAGTTGATGCGCGACGAGAAGTCGGGGGAGTACCTGGTGCAGGTGCTCGGGGCGTCGCCAACCGGGTCGTCGCACCTGCTGGCCGAGCTCGCCGACGCGAACTGCCTGATCATCGTCGAACCCGACGTCGAGGAATTGGGTACGGGCGACGAGGTCGAGGTCGCGTTCCTCGCTCAGCGCGGATGAGTGCGTCCGGGGTGGGTCGATTCTGTTTGATCGGCGCGTGTGTGCGAGCCGGTCACACCACGACGTTCACCGAATAGACTCACTGGCGTGTTCAGATGGTTGAGCGGTGTTCCGGCCAGTCCCGGGTGGCCGGCGACGTTGGGACCATTGCTTTCTCGTGGTGGAGCGGTGACCGTGCGTCCGGTGCGGGTTCGTGATGCCAAGAGCTGGAGCGACCTTCGCATCCGCAACCAGAACTCGCTACTGCCGTGGGAGCCGACCGGAGTCGGCAGTTGGGCCGATCGGCATCAGCCGGCGTCGTGGCCACCGCTGTACGCGATCCTCAAATCCGAGGCCAGGCGCGGCACCATCCTGCCATTCGTCATCGAACTCGACGGCGCATACGTCGGACAGCTCACCGTCGGCAACATCCAACGCGGAGCTGTGCGGACCGCGTGGATCGGATACTGGATCGACCAGGCGCACTTCGGTCAGGGAATCGCCACTGCCGCAGTCGCTTTGGGCGTCGACCATTGCTTCGGTCCGGTGGGGCTGCATCGCCTGGAGGCGACGGTACAGCCGTCGAACGGGGCGTCGCAGGCGGTGTTGACCAAGCTCGGATTCCGGCACGAAGGTCTTCTCGAACGCTATATGGACGTCGACAAGCGGTGGCGCGACCACAACCTGTTCGCCCTGACTGCCGAGGAGGTTCCCGAAGGGGCCGTCGAGCGTCTGGTGCGCTCGGGGCGCGCGAACTTCTTGCAGGGCTAGTTCTCGTTGCCTGTCTGGGCGACCTGTCCTTCTGCGTAGGGTTGCCGTATGGCTGAGTCATCGGGGTTGCTCGAGATCGTGGTGCGCGGACACGCGCGCGACAGTTATCCGCCCGAGCGTGCGCTGCTCTCGCTCGGCATCGACTTCTCCGGCTCGAACCGCGAGGCCGTGTACACCGACGCGGTCGGGGTGCAGGGGCGGATTGTCGAGTCTCTGACGTCACTGGAAGCGCGGGCCGCTGTGTCGACGTGGCACAGCGAGTCGGTTCACGTCTGGTCGTATCGACCGGTCGATGCGAAGGGTAAGCCACGAGAACTGTTGTACGTCAAGAAGATTCGCGTGAGCACCGAGTTCGTCGACGTCGATGAGCTCAATGCGTTCATCGACGCGTGGGCGACGGTCGAGGGTGTTGACGTCGGTGGCGTGCGCTGGGATGTGACGCGCGAGGGGCGAGCCGAACATGAGAGGGAGCTGCGACGTCGCGCGGTCGACGATGCGGTGGCGAAGGCGCAGGCGTACGCCGACGCGGTGGGTCGGGGCGAGGTGCGGGCTGTGCAGCTCGCCGATCCGGACATGCTGTCGAGTGGACCGCAACAGATGGCCCGGGTGGCGTTCGCGGGCGCGCCCGCTGACGCGCCGACGTTGGAGTTGCGGCCCGAGGACATCGATATCGAAGTCTCGGTGGACGCGCGCTTCGTCGCGGGATAGCCGCTGGGAGTGCCGGTAAGCCGGCAGACCGAGCGGCTGAGAAAGCCATATGAATCGCTTCAATCTGGCGGGAGCTCGGCGCGTCTACGCAGTTCGCGCAATGGTCGCACCTAGATTATTGGGTGGTCCGGTGTAACCAGAGTGATTGAAGGGAGAGGTCGAATGCCGAACTCCGTGCTGTGGGTCTGCCTCGTCGTGGTGTGGCTCTTCGTCCTCGTCCCCATGGTCATCAAGGGGCGGCCGCAGATGCGCAAGTCGACGGAAGCCGCGCGCATGACGCGCCTTCTTCACCGCGGCGGCACCAAGACCCGCACGTCGACTGCTCGACGCTCTGCCGGTGCACATCCGTACGACCCGTCCTGGACGTCGCGACGGTCGTCGCGTTCTGCAAGCAGCACCGCGACAGCGCTTCTCGACAAGACCGATTCCGACGAAGAGGTGTCGACCGAATCCGACGCCGACGACGCTCCGACGGCACGGAAGTCGACCAGCACCAAGCGCGCGACCGGAGCGAAGGTGCAGGCGCCCAAGGCCGATTCGGACGTCGACGCGGATCTCGACGCAGAGGATGTCGACGCAGAGGATCCTGACGCCGACGATGTCGAGTCGGGCGACGAGAGTGTCACGCTCACCGGCGAACTGGTTGATGCCGACGAGGTTGGGGCCGACGAGGTCGACGACGCTGCGGACACTTCGGATGTCGTCGAGGTCGAGGATGCCGAGGCTGAGGGCGCTGAGGCCGAAGACGCTGAGCTCGAGGATGATTCGGACATCGAGGATGTCGAGGACGTCGAGGATGAAGCCGAGTACGACGACGATCTCGAATACGACGACGACCTCGACGATGAGTTTGAGGACGACGAGTACGAGGACGACTACGACGTAGAAGACGACAGCTCGGATGACGACTACGACGCGGACGACGAGTACGAGGACGACGTCGAAGACGAGTGCGACGCAGACGATTACGACGCAGAAGACGAGTACGACGCGGAAGATGAATACGACGCGGAAGACGGGGACGACGACTACCTCGACGAGGTAGACGGCTACGAGAACCCCGTGCCGCGCGACAAGCGTTCCGCCGCAGCACAAGCCGAGCCGACGCACGTCGTCGAACGTGGTCGCACACGTGATGCTCGACGTTCGGGTACGTCATTTGACGAGCAGGACAGGAAGATTCGCTACCGCGAGCGTCAGCGCGTGGCCATCGCGCTTCTGACGTTGGTGGTCATCTCGATCGCGCTCGGAGCCTTCCTGGGACTCATTGGTTGGGTCGCCACCGGGATCACCGTTGTGATGCTCTTTGCCTACTTGGCGTACCTGCGTAGCGCGGTGCGCAACGAGCAGCGGCTACGTGCTCAGCGGGCAGCTCGTGTGGCGCGTCAGCGTCGCCAGGACGAGGAGCGTCGACGTCGTGAGATGGCTGCGCCGCAGTTCGTCCCGGTGGTCGAGCCCGCACCTCAGATGCGTAGGCCCGGCGGAGCCGTCGTCGTCGAAATCGACGACGAGGACCCGATTTTCGATCACATCCCGCCGTTCCAGCGGCGCCGTGTCATGCGTGAGGACGAGGAGTTCCGTCGGGCTGCTGCTGGCTGACGGTGATCGATTCCGGGTGGTCCTTGATCCACGTGGAGGCATCACTGACGGCGCGGCGGAGCGCGAAACTCTCGCCCACATAGGTGATCGGTGCGCCGACAACCGGGATGTAGCTGAGCATTCCGAGGAGCTTGGGCGGCCCCGGACGACGGTCGAGTTCGTCGTTGGCCTTCCGTAGGATCTGCGCGACCTCCCACAGCCCGCTGATCAGCGACCATCCGCGACGCTTTCTTCCTGAGGACGTGTCGTCGAAGGGGTCGGTGTTCGACGCGGCGTCGGAACTCAGTTCTCGACCGCTCAGAACCGAAGCAAGCAGTCGGACTTGATCATTGCGTTCGGTGACCCCGTACTCGCGCGCGACGGCGGTGAGCACGATGGCCTGATTGGCGTAGCCAAGCGCACTGCTCAGCGGCAGGGCCTTGGCCCAGGCGCCGAACACTCCTGGGTAGGAGACTGCGACGTTGTTGAGCGACCCGACGCGCTTGACCCACCACTTGGCGCGCTCCTTGATCGACAGCTCCGACCATCCACGCGTGCCCGGCCAATCGGCGATGTCGAGACCATGGGCAACGACGTGCCGCAGCTTGTCGAGGCGGGAGCGGTCCTGCGGGTCGTCGTCGAAGGTGCTGGCCTTGATCCCCAGCGGATCCGACGAGGCGAGGGCGTCGAGGATCGGATTGATAATGCCGATCGCGCGGTCGAGGGCGGTTGCGAGCTCTTTCTCGGACATCGTGGCCACGGATTGCAGCCTATCCGAAAGTCGGTTCGATCAACCTCCGCCGCGACGCCGACGAGGCGTTTGTGACCTTCCCCGCGGCGACTGCTAGAGTGACCTACGGCTGGTCACGCAGTGATCACCCGGGGCTATGGCGCAGTTGGTAGCGCGACTCGTTCGCATCGAGTAGGTCAGGGGTTCGATTCCCCTTAGCTCCACCGAAAACCCGCAGGTCAGAGGCTTGCGGGTTTTTTCTTGCCCGAGTCCGTCCGCAGTGCGTCCGCAGTAGA
>NZ_DLSO01000045.1:45450-46121 GCF_002500165.1 Gordonia sp. UBA7860
CCGCAGTGCGTCCGCAGTAGAACGGATCGCCGCATCCAACGCGTCCGCAACTCCGTCCAAATCGGTGTCGAACAAATCTGCATACGTGTCCAACGTCATCGACGCCTTCGCGTGCCCGAGCATCCGCTGAACCGCCTTCACATTCGCGCCCGCGCTGATCGCGAGCGACGCCGCCGTATGCCGCAAGTCATGCGGCGTCAGGTCAGGGAACTCGCCGCAATCCTGCAACCCCCGCACCGCGGGCTCGAACACCCGAGCGCGCCAGTTCGAGTTGCGCAACACCCCGCCACGCAAGTCCACGAACACCAATTCGTCGCGACCCTTACCCGCCATGAGCGCAGCCAGCTCGTCGGCTAGAACAGCAGGGAACGGCACCGACCGCCGCTCGTGCGTCTTCGGCGTGGACCACACCAGACCACCGGACTCGGTGACCGACCGCGACACGTTCACCCGACGACGCAGCATGTCGAAATCCTGCACCCGCAATGCGGCCATCTCACCCCACCGCAGGCCGGTGTAGGCCAGGAACCGCACCACTTCGGGATTGCGCTCGACAGCGCCTGCCAGCGCCTGCACCTGCTCGTGCGACAGGTAGGCCCGGTCCGCGTGCTGGCGCTTGGGCAGCTTTACCCCATCGCAGGGGTTGCGCGGAATACGGCGATCCTCGACAG
>NZ_DLSO01000044.1:0-11205 GCF_002500165.1 Gordonia sp. UBA7860
AGGTCAAGGACCGCCTCGACAAGCCCGGTGGCGGTCTCTCGGGTGGTCAGCAGCAGCGACTGTGCATCGCGCGTGCCATCGCGGTCTCGCCGGACGTCCTGCTGATGGATGAGCCGTGCTCTGCGCTCGATCCGATCTCGACGCTGGCCATCGAGGATCTGATGGGCGAGCTGAAGAAGGACTTCACGATCGTCATCGTCACGCACAACATGCAGCAGGCTGCGCGTGTCAGTGATCAGACCGCGTTCTTCAACCTCGAGGGCGTCGGCCAGCCGGGACAGTTGGTCGAGATCGGCGACACCGAGACCATCTTCACGCACCCCACCAAGCGCGAGACCGAGGACTACATCTCCGGCCGCTTCGGCTGATCACCGGCCGGGCAACGACGCACAGGCCCACAAGCAGACAAAGACCCGCGACGAGGAATCGTCGCGGGTCTTTTGCGTTGATGGGGGCGCTCACATGTTGAGCAACAGTATGACCAGCAGAGCGACGAGCGACAGCGTCACGCCGACATAGACGAACAGCTGGCGTCGCCGGAGATGTGCTTCGGCTTCGTCGTCGGATTCGGCATTGAAATCGGGTTCTGCCGGATAGTGCACGCCCATGGCGCTCACCCTAGACTGCGCGCCTGGTGTGCGTGAAGTCAGGACGCCCTCCACGACAAGAAACGTCGGCGGATCACAACCGGACTCGGGTGTGATCCACCGACGTCGGTGGTTACGGGTGTGTCAGGAAGCGTCTGTGCTCAAGAAGCGTCTTGGAACTGCTCGGGGGTCTGGCCGGTGGCCTGGAAGACAACCCGACGACCGATCAACACAGCGTGGTCGGCGAAGCGCTCGTAGTAGCGGCCGAGCAGGGTGACGTCGACGGCCGCAGCAACACCGTGCTCCCAGTCACGGTCCATCAGCACCGTGAACAGGTGGCGGTGCAGGTCGTCCATGGCGTCGTCGTCTTCTTGCAGACGGACCGCAGCCTCGGGATCCTGCGTGTCGAGGACCTCGCGCGCGTTGGCGGCCAACTGGACGGCGAGTCTGCCCATCTCGGCGAAGTAGCCGTTGACCTCTTCGGGCAGTGCCTTGGCGGGATGTCGGCGCCGGGCGACCTTGGCGACGTGCAGCGCCAACGCACCCATGCGGTCGACGTCGGCGACGATCTGGAATCCACTGACGACGCCGCGCAGGTCACCCGCGACGGGGGCCTGGAGCGCCAGGAGCGCGAATGCCTGCTCCTCGGCACGCGCGGACAGTTCGGACAATCTGTCGTTCTCCGACAGCACTTCCTCGGCAATGGCGAGATCGGCCTGCAACAGGGCCTGAGTGGCGCGGTCCATCGCAGATCCGGCCAGATCGCACATTTCTCCGAGCACCGCATTGAGTGAATGCAGCTGTTCTTGATACGCGGTACGCATACTCTCAAGGGTACTGTGCGTGCGCCAGATCACGATCTCCCGCGTGGTGAACACACCGTGAACGCGCGGTGATTACCTGCGACTGTCGGTATCCTGCACGCGCGTCATGTGCAGGTGGTGTCGCCCGCATTGGTCACCGCGAGGTCATTCGGCAGGTTGCTCGAGTTCGTCGCGGCCGGCAGAGCCTGCGCCGACAGTGTTTCGCCTGCCGCCGGGGCGCTGTCTACGCTCCCGGTGAAGTCACTCCCGAGAATGACCTCGACACCCGACTTCACTGTCTTGTCGCTCTGGATCTTGGCGCCGGGGAACATCGCGGCGAGCGTGGCTGCGGAGTCCTGCTCGCCCGGTCCGTAGCGTACGACGGTGTCCGTGCGGTTCTCCGACGCGTCGGCGACGCCTCGAACGTCGAAGCCCTGTGCTGTCAGCTTGTCGGACGCATCGGCTGCCTGGCCGGTCTTGCCCGTGCCGTTGAGCACACGCACTCCGACGTTGCTCGGGTTCTGCGCTGTGGCGGAGATCGTCGACGGGGTCTCCGACGTACTCGTGGCGGCGCCTGCGGCCGTCGTCTGCTTTTTCGACGAACTGCTCTGCTTCTTCTTCGCGGCCTGCTCGCCGGGGAGCGGGTCGTCGTCGATGATCGCGTTGAAGATGGCGTTGATGTCGTCGGTGCGGGGGATCTCGTTGTTCGAGCCGTCGGTCGTCGTACCCGAGGTAGGGATGGTCAGGAACGTGACGCGACCTGCCTCGATGCCCTGCATCGAGTCGGCGAGCTTGAGCAGCGATTGCGTGTCGACGCCGTCGACGTAGCTGTTCTTGATGAACGTGTTGACAATGCTGTTGAGCTTCGCCGGATTGGACAAGACGTTGCCGGAGAGCGTGGACCGCAGCAGCGACGACATGAACAACTGTTGGCGCTTGATGCGTCCGTAGTCGCCGTTGCCCTCCGTCGACACCGTGCGGGCACGGACGTAGTTCAGCGCCTTGCGGCCGGTGATCGTCTGCTTGCCCGGCTTGGACAGGATCTGACCGAGTTCGTAGTCGTAGATCGGCGTCGTGGAGCACACCTCGACGCCGCCGACTGCGCGCACGATCTTCTCGAAGCCCGAGAAGTCCATACCGATGAAGTGGTTGATGTTCAGACCACTCATCTCGGTGATGACCTTGACCAGACACTTGGGGCCACCGTCGGCGTAGACGCTGTTCAGTTTCACGTCGTTGGCCGCGGGTAGGTCGCCGTTGTAGGTTCCCACGTCGTTGTCCCAGTCCTGGCATTCGGGCCGGTTGACCTGCAGATCGCGTGGGAACGAGACCGCGACCACGCGGCTGCGGTTGGCGGGGATGTTGACCAGGATCACGGTGTCCGAACGCGCGCCCTCCGCGTCGGCGGTGGTGCCCGCACCGACTTTGCCGTTCTTGCCGCTGCGTGTGTCGGTTCCGACGATCAGATAGTTCTCGTCGCCGTACTGCGCGTCCTTGTTGCGGATGTTCGCGTCATCGGGGTCGACGGCGGCGATGGTGCGCCAATCGCTGTTCTTCGACTTCATGTAGCCCCACACGAAGCCGGTCCCGACGAGGGCCATGACGCACGCGATGGCGACCATGATGCGACCGGTGAAAGCCACATTCTGACGTGTCGAGCGGTTGTGGCGTCGACGCCCAACACTCTGTGGTCGTGAACGCAGCGCGATCGTCTCGGTGAGATCCGGCGTCGGCTCGAGCGGTGGGGACGCCGGTTTCTGATCCGCCTCGGGAGCCGGCGACTCGGTGGGAGCATGGTTCGGGGCGGCATCGGTGGGTGCGGGGGCGGCGGGTTCGCGATGTGACTCCTGCGCCCGCGATTCCTCGACGACCCGCTCCGTGGTCGCCCTGTCACTGAGGTCGACGACGGGCTCAGGCGCGGCACCGACGATCGGGATCTTGCGCGTGACCTCGTTGGCTCCCGGCGTCTCGGCGCTGGCCCCCGGCGTCTCGGATGGGCGCTTCGACGGGTCATCCGCGGGGGCGCGGTTGGTGCCACGCCGTGCCCGGCGGAGGCCAGAACGGCCGCCGACGCGTGGAATGGCCTCGGTCGGCGACGAATCGCCGCGCGGTTGCCTGCTGGAAGTCGACGGCTGGTCAGCACGTGGCGAGCTGTCAGAAGGGGAACCGGAGCGTGCGCCCGGATCGGCGTTCATCTGCTCCATCAACTCGCGGACGGTCATTCGACTGCGGCCGCGGACGTATCGATCGGCGGCGCGCGGCTCACGAAGCCTGCCGTCGTTGGGGTTCGCTGGGCGTGAGGTGCGGGAAGCGCGTGGAGTCGATGAGGACGTCGAATCGTCCCGGTCGCCCGGCTCGTCGCCGTGCGGCTTGGGTGTCCAACGACTCACGTCACATATCCTCGTACCCCGTGGTGACGCTGCCGCCCCGTCGGGGCTGAACGCTGCGGCAAGCAGGAAGAATTCAGATCCCGCCTGCGGGACCTTCGGACATAGTACTGATAGGTCCTGAGAAGCGCCTCAGCCGCCGGAGTGCATCACTTCCGCGCCCGCGGGGACGACATCCTCGTAGGGATCGTCGAGCCAGCCGTCGGGGAGCGCGACCTTGGCGGGCGATCCCTGCCGCCCACGCGGCCCGTGCCCGTCGTCGGGGAACGGTGTGTCGGCGGGAAGTGATCCGACGAGGTCGCGGAGTTCGTCGAGCGTCGACACCAGCGACATGCGCGAACGAATCTCCGAACCGGCCGGGAATCCGCGCAGATACCAGGCGACGTGTTTGCGCATCTCGCGCATGCCCTTGTCCTCGCCGTGGTGATCGGCGAGCAACTCGCCGTGCCTGACGATGATCTGCGCGACCTCACCGAGGTTCGGTGCGGCGGGGGCGGGCAGCCCGTTGAGTTCGGCGGCGAGTTCGGCGAACAGCCACGGCCTGCCGAGGCAGCCGCGTCCCACCACGACGCCGTCGCATCCGGTCTGCGCCATCATCGCCACCGCGTCCTTGGGTTCGAAGATGTCGCCGTTACCGAGCACCGGTACGTCGGTCACGTGCTCCTTGAGGCGGGCGATTTCGGCCCAGTCGGCCTCGCCGGAGTACCGCTGCGAAGCCGTACGGGCATGGAGCGCAACAGCTTTCGCGCCCTCACCCGCGGCGATGCGCCCGGCGTCGAGGTGCGTGTGGTGCTCGTCGTCGATTCCGATGCGGAACTTGACGGTGACGGGGATGTCGGTGCCCTCGGTCGCTTTGACCGCGGCTGCGACGATTCGTTGGAACAGGGTGCGCTTGTAGGGGATCGCCGAGCCGCCACCCTTGCGGGTCACCTTCGGGACCGGGCAGCCGAAGTTCATGTCGATGTGGTCGGCGAGATTCTCGTCGACGATCATCTTGGCTGCCTCGTAGGTGTAGCGCGGATCCACCGTGTAGAGCTGCATCGACCGCGGATTCTCGTCCGGGCCGAAAGTGGTCATGTGCATCGTGACCGGATGCCGCTCGACGAGCGCGCGGGCGGTGACCATCTCACAGACGTACAGACCCGACACCGTGCCGGTGCGTGCCAATTCGAGTTCGCGACACAGCGTGCGGAACGCCACGTTGGTGACGCCCGCCATGGGCGCGAGCACCACGGGACTGGCGAGCTCGATCGTGCCGATTCGCAAGCGGGTGTCGCGTAGTGGGGTTGCTTGGAGCGGGGTGGTGTGCGCAGCCGACAGCGCACCGGCGCCCTCGTGGATCGTGGAGGGCGCCGGCGCTGCTGGGGTTCGGATCGTCGTCGTCAAGCCAATGGTTGCGTCAGGACGCCTGACGCTCGCGCTTCTTGGCTTCGCGGGCGAGTGCGCGGTCGCGCATCTCCTCGAACTTGATGGTGTCCTTCTCGAGCTGCTCGAGGAAGGCTGCGAGCTCCTCGCGGGTCTGGTCGCCCTCGGCGGAGAAGTCGTCGCGATCGAAGACGTTCCACTTGCGCAGGACGGGCTGGATGACCTCTTCGAGGTGCTGACGCAGGTCGTAGATGCCGTGCTTGGCCATCAACACGCCGTGGCGGCGGAAGTTGGGCATTCCGGCGCCGGGCATCTGGAAGTTGGTGACGATGTCGGTCACGGCACGCAGCGTCTGGTCGGGAGCGATGTCCATACCGGCGCCGCAGATGTTGCGGTAGAAGATCATGTGCAGGTTCTCGTCGGCCGCGATGCGCTGAAGCATCTTGTCGGCGATCGGATCGTTGCACGCCTTACCGGTGTTGCGGTGGCTGACGCGCGTCGCGAGCTCCTGGAACGTCACGTAGGCGACGGAGTGCAGCAGGCCCATTTCGCCGCCCTTCTCCATCATCTCCTCGACGCGGTCGCCTGCAGCGGACTCGGGCGAGTAACCGTTGGTCATGTGGACCATGCGGTCGGCCTCGAGCTGGGCGGGGTCGACGCCGCGCGTCACCGTGAGGTAATCGCGCATGACGATCGAGTGCCGGTTCTCCTCGGCGGTCCAGCGACCGACCCAGAAGCCCCACGCCGAATCCATCGAGAAGTTGTCGGCGATCACCCGGTGGTAGGAGGGCAGGTTGTCCTCGGTCAGCAGGTTGGTGATCATCGCGGCCTTCGCGACCTCATCGAGCTGCGACTGTTCGGGGTCGTAGTCGACGCCGCCGAGCGCGGCGAAGTTGCGGCCCTCGTCCCACGGGACGTAGTCGTGGGGGTTCCAGTTCTTCGCGATCTTCAGGTGCCGGTTGACGTTGTCCTCGGCAACCGGTGCCAATTCGCGGAGCAGATCGAGCTGAGTGAGCTCACGTGCCATTGTTCGTTCCTCCGAACGGTCCACATCGAAACAGGTCGGACTGTCGTAGTCTCCGACTGTCGTCTCTGGTTGTCATGCCTGGCTCGGTGACCGACATGCATTCAAGTCAGTCAGTAAGGTTACGGCACCGAGCAGGCGTTACCCAAGTACGCACTTACGGTGTCGTAACTTGGCTCACAAGCGTTACCCCCGGAACGCTCGGCCGAACGTCGACGCCCACGTGGCGGCGCCGTCGTCAAGGGTACCGAGTTCGCGCGCCTTGTCACACCACTGCATTGCGGCGATGCCGAACTCCATGGGGTTGTAGATGTCCTCCTCGCACCTCCACAGGCCGTCGCCGGCATACGTGATGATCGAAATGTTGGTCGCGGTGATGACGCTTCCGTCGCCGGGATCGCACATCGGATTGTCGACTTCGAAGATCACGCGGCCGGTCGGGGCGTCGAACACCTTCCACAGATTGGGGAAGGCAACCATGTGGTCGCCGGGGAAGCGGGTCATCGTCTTCACGATCCACGGTCGGATCTCGTCCCTGCCGTGCATGGTGCCGAGCGTGTGCTCGATGTAGTCGGCGTCGGGGGTGAAGAGGTCGGCGAAGCGCGCCCAGGCCGCAGGCGCCTCGGACGGCTCGGCGCGGGCATGTGCCGCGATGCCTGCGACGGTGGCCTCGAAGACGTCGAACGCCTCCGACAACTCGTCGAGCTCGAACGGGGTCGGCGAGAATCGGGCATCCGCGGCAGACGCGGCGTTTTCGGTGCGCATCCGGCTGATCGTAGGGAACTACGGCGGGTGCGCGAAGCGTTATGGAAAAGGAGCGCGACGACGCACAGACGTGGTTCGATTTCATCATCGGTCCGTCGACGTAGACGGGCGTGCGCGACGGCGCGGGCGAGCAGGATGCGGAGGATTTGCGATGGAGCGGCTGAGCGGTTTGGACGCCTCGTTCCTGTACATGGAGACGCGGTCGCAGTTGATGCAGATCATCGGCCTGATCGAGGTTGATCCGTCGACGATTCCGGGTGGGTATTCGTTCGGCCGTATCCGTGATCAGATGCGACAGCTCGTCCGTGCGACCCCGAAATTTCGACGTAAGCTCGACAACTCGCTGATCAACATCGACCACCCCGCGTGGGTGGAGGACGACCATTTCGACATCGATCGGCATGTGCACCGCGTTGCGGTTCCGGCGCCGGGCGGGATCGGCGAGGTCACCGAGCTCTGTGGACATCTGGCCGGGCAGACCCTCGACCGCGCGAAGCCGCTGTGGGAGCTGTGGGTCATCGAGGGCCTGTCCAACGGGCGGATCATGATCATGCTGCGGATGCACCACGCCGCGGTCGACGGTGTCGGCAGCGCCGAGGTGCTCTCGCAGCTGTTCTCGCTCTCGCCCGAGCAACCCGACCTCGACGCCGATCTGCTGCATCAGACGGCAGGCGGTTCGTCGCACGCCATGCTCGCCGCGACCGGTGCGGTGCACTACCTGATCCGACGTCCGATCGCGATGGCGCGTCTGCTGCCGGAGACGGTCGCGGTTCCGTTCGCCTGGCTGCGTCGGGCGCGCTCGCACGAGGCGATGCCCGCACCGTTCGGGGCCCCGCGCACCCGGTTCAACGGCCCCATCACACCGCACCGTTCGATCGCACTGACCCAGCTGTCCCTCGCCGACATCAAGCGCGTCAAGAACCGGTTCGGTGTCAAGGTCAACGACGTCGTGTTGGCGATCACCGGCGGGGCGCTCCGTGAGTATCTGTTGGCGCACAACGAGCTGCCGGACAGGCCGCTCGTCGCGATGGTGCCGGTGTCGGTCCATGGCGCCGACGACAGTGGGTTGATGGTGGAGGGCACCAACAAGGTGTCGGGGATGTTCACGCAGTTGGCCTCCGACGTCGCCGATCCCGTCGAACGGATCGAGCGTGCCGCAGAGCTCTCGCGAAAAGCGAAGGCGCACCACGCCGACATCGACGCGAACATCCTGCGTGCATGGGCCCAGTTCGCGCCCGGCACCACGATGTCGACGCTGATGAAGTTCTACGGCGACCGCAAGTTGGCGCTCAAGCACCCGCCGGTCTTCAACGTGACGGTGTCGAACGTCGCGGGCGCCGACATCCCGGTGTACTTCTGCGGCGCCCGCGTGACGGCGGTCTACCCGCTCGGGCCGATCTTCCACGGACTCGGCCTCAACATCACGGTGTTCTCGGCCGACGGCGAGCTCAACGTCGGAATCCTCGGATGCACCGATCAGATCCCCGACATCGACTTCCTCGCCCACGCGTTCGACGAGCAGCTCAAGACGCTTCTCGAGGTGTGCGGCGACTGAGTCCGCAGTGTCATTAGGCTTGCCCTGTGTCCATCTATCGCCACGGATTTGCCCGAGTAGCCGGCGCGGTGCCCGTCGTCCGTATTGCAGACCCCGTGGCCAACGCACAGGCCACCGTCGAATTGATGCGGCAGGCGGCCACCGAGGGTGCCGCACTCGTCGTGTTCCCCGAGATGGGACTCACCGGATACAGCATCGATGATCTGGTCCAACAGGATGCGGTGATCGACGCCGCGCTCGACGCGCTTGCCACCGTCGTCGCGGCGAGCGAGGGTCTGCGCCCGCTGGTGGCGGTCGGACTGCCGCTCGTCGTCGACGCCGGGCTGTACAACTGTGCGGTCCTGCTGCGTGATGGTCGGATTCTCGGCGTCGTACCGAAGGCGTTCCTGCCGAATTACCGCGAGTTCTACGACAAGCGCTATTTCAGCGCTGCCCGCGACGCACTCGCCGACTCGGTGACGCTGCTCGGACAGACGGTCCCCTTCGGCACCGACCTGATCTTCGACGCCGTCGACCTGCCCGGTTTCGCACTGCATCTCGAGGTCTGCGAGGACGCGTGGGTGCCCATCCCGCCGAGCACCTGGGCCGCACTCGGAGGCGCGACGGTTCTTGCGAATCTGTCGGGATCGCCGGTCACGATCGGCAAGGAGTCGTATCGGAAGTCGTTGTGCACCAGCCTGTCCGCACGGTGCATCGCCGCCTACGTCTACGTTGCCGCCGGATATGGCGAATCCACAACCGATCTCGCGTGGGACGGTGATGCGCTGATCGCCGAGAACGGCGGATTACTCACTCGCAGCAAGGGATTCGCGACGACCGAGCAACTCGTCATCGGCGACGTCGACCTCGACCGGCTGCGCCAGGAGCGTATCCGGATGGGCAGCTTCCACGATCAGGTCGGCGACCTCAAGGATCGCCTCACGTCGTTGCGCCACATCGACTTCGAGTTCGGCGACCTCGACCTCGCCGCAGACGACGATCTGCGACGCTCGGTCGCACGCTTCCCGTTCGTTCCCGCCGACGCCGCTGACCGTGATGAACGGTGCCGAGAGGTGCGCGACATCCAGGTTCAGGGCCTGGCCGCGCGTCTGCGCGCCACCGGTATCGACAAGATCGTCATCGGGGTGTCCGGTGGTCTCGATTCGACGCTCGCACTGCTCGTCGCCGTCGACACCTTCGACCGACTCGGTCTGCCGCGCAACAACATCCTCGCGTATACGATGCCGGGATTCGCCACCGGCGGAGCGACCCTACGACGCGCACATGTGCTGATGGATTCTCTCGGGGTCAGCGGCACCGAACTCGACATCCGGCCGTCGTGTGAGCAGATGCTCGCCGACATCGGGCATCCCTACGCCAAGGGCGAGAAGGTCTTCGACGTGACCTTCGAGAATGTGCAGGCCGGCGAGCGGACGTCGCACCTGTTCCGGCTGGCGAACTTCCACGGGGGAATCGTGCTGGGGACCGGCGATCTGTCCGAACTCGCACTGGGGTGGTGCACCTACGGCGTCGGCGATCAGATGTCGCATTACAACGTCAACACGTCGGTCCCGAAGACGTTGATCCAGTATCTGATTCGCTGGATGATCTCGACCGGGCAGTACTCGCAGGAGACGACCGACACGCTCGCCGAGATCCTCGACGACGTGATGTCACCCGAACTCGTCCCGCCCGGCGAGGACGGCGCGATCCAGAGCACCGAGGACACCGTCGGCCCCTACGAACTGCACGACTTCTTCCTGTACTACCTCACGCGGTTCGGCTACCGCCCCGACAAGATCGCCTACCTCGCGGGTCAGGCGTGGGGCGACCGGGAACGCGGTGCGTGGTCGGAGCTGATCGCGCCGGAGCGTCGGAACCAGTACGACGCCGCGACGATCGAGCACTGGCTCTCGACGTTCCTGAAGCGGTTCATGAGCAACCAGTTCAAGCGCACCGCGATGCCCAACGGGCCGAAAATCGGTTCGGGCGGGTCGCTTTCGCCGCGCGGCGACTGGCGCTCGCCGTCGGACGCCTCCGCCCGCACCTGGCTCGACGCGCTGGGCGGGCGCTGAGGGCGCGGCTGCTGGGCCGCGGCCCCGCCAAACCCGTCGACGGCACCGCTCAAGCCGCCGACCGCACCGCCGACGGCCCTACAGCCCCAGGTCCTTGGCGATGATCGTCTTCATCACCTCGTTGGTGCCGCCGTAGATACGGGAGACGCGTGTGTCGGCGTACAGCCGGGCGATGGGGTATTCGGTGATGTACCCGTACCCGCCGTGAAGTTGTAGGCATTTGTCGATGACGCGCCCCGCGGTCTCGGTGGCGAAGAGCTTGGCGCGCGCGGCGTCGGCCACCGACAGTTCGCCCCGGTTGTGCAGGATCAACGCCTGGTCGACGAACTGCTGCACGGCCGCGACGTCGGCCGAGCATTCGGCCAGCACGAATTTGGTGTTCTGGAACGACGCAACGGGCCTGCCGAACACGTCACGCTCACGGGTGTAGGCGAGGGCATGTTGCAGAGCAGCGTTCGCGGTTGCCGACGCTCCGATTGCGATACTCAGCCGCTCCTGCGCCAGGTTGTGGGTGAGGTAGGAGAAACCCTTGCCCTCCTCGCCGAGCCGGTCCTCGACGGGCACGCGCACCGACGAGAAGGAGAGTTCGGCCGTATCCGACGCCTTGAGTCCGATCTTCTCCAGCTTCCGCCCGACGGCGAATCCCTCGGAAGTGGTGTCCACCA
>NZ_DLSO01000042.1:0-29837 GCF_002500165.1 Gordonia sp. UBA7860
CGGCGTACTCGACATCGATTTCGTGCTGCACGATCACGGTGTCGCCGGAAAATGGGCGGGAACCGCGGTTGCGGGCGATCGACTCGGAATGCTGGGTCCGCGCGGCTCCCACATTTACCCGACCGGCTACGACTGGTACCTGCTCGGTGCCGACGACACGGCGCTACCTGCTCTCGCACGCTGGTTGGAAGAACTACCCGACGACAAGCCGGTCATCGCCTTCGCCGAGGTCACCGGATCCGAGACGGAGATCGACCTTCCGCAACGGCCGAACGCCCGGGTGCGCTTCGTCCATCGTGGCGCAGATCAGTCGGGCAGGGGCACGAACCTCCTGCGCGCGGTGGAGGAATTGGACCTCCCCGAAGGCAACTTCTACAGCTGGTTCGCGGGTGAAGCGTTGTCGCTCAAGCCGATTCGACGTCATCTGCGCCGCGAGCTCGGTCGGCCCAAGGACTGCGTCAAGGTCGACGGATACTGGCGCACCGGAACCGTCAACCTCGACCACCACGTCGAGGACGACGAGGCGTCGGAGTAGCTGCAGCGGGGTACGAGGCACGGGAGTAAACCCCGCTCGGGCGAGAGGGGTTCGTCCGGACCCTCCGATCAACCGATGAGGGGCGCCAGGGTCTGGCCGAGGAGTGTCACGCGGCCGGGGACGTGTCCGTTGGCGGGAGAGTTGACCGTCACGCCGTCGATTCCGCTCTCCAGGAGTGTCGAGTAGCGCTCTGCAACCTGTTCGGGACTACCGACGATTGTCGATGCTCGACGTACCTCTGCCGCCGGATTGCGTGCGAGATACGCCTCGAATTCAGCGGTGGCCTGCTCCTCTGTGGGCGCAATGCAGGCCGAGGTCTGCGCGGTCACCGTGATCTCCGACCGATCGCGACCAAGCCGTTCGCAGTGAGCGGCAAGAACGTCGAGCTTTCTCGGGAGATCCTCCGGCGCGGCGATGAGGTTGGACTCGTCGGCGTACTGAGCGACCATCCGCAACGTCTTCTTCTCGCCACCGCCACCGATCATCACCGGGATACGGCCAAGTGGCGCAGGGGAATTGATTGCCTCTTCGACCTGATACCACTTGCCGTCGAGTGAGGGCCGCTCGCCGCGCAACATCGGCAGGATGATCTGCAGTGCTTCTTCGAGCTTCTCGAATCGATCGGTGAAGGTACCGAATTCGAAGCCCAGCGACTGATGCTCGAACTCGAACCACCCGGCTCCGATCCCGAGTTGAGCACGACCACCCGATACGACGTCGACCGCGGTGACGCTTTTCGCCAGCAGCGTCGGGTTCCGGTAGGTGTTGCCGGTGACCAGCGAGGACAGACGCACCCGCGAGGTGTGCTGGGCGAGTGCCGAGAGCAGTGTGTAGCACTCGATCATCGGCTCGTCCGGGGCGCCGAGGATGGGCAGTTGGTAGAAGTGGTCCATCACGAGGACGGTGTCGAAGCCTGAGTTCTCCGCTTCGAGGGCCTGCGCGACGATGGTGGGGAAGAGCTGGTCGGGTGCAGTGTCGGGGTAGGTGAAGTTCGGGATCTGGTAGCCGAGTGTCGTCACCTCGTCGACGCTACGCCGAACCACCGACCTGGCGGGCGAGCGAGGCGATCGTCTCGATGAGGTGATCGAACACGGCATCGACGTCGGTTGCTGTTGCGATTCGCGCATTCGGGGTTCCGCCCCACATGCCGCGCTCGTCGGCAACGGTCATCCCGCGGGTCAGGGCTCCGGTGAGCTCGACACCGACCTGGGCGGGCACAGTGTCGGCGATCGCGGGGTCGAGCGCGACCATAGCGGCGAACGGATCGTGCAGATGAGCGAGGTAGCCCTCGTCGTGGGCTTCGTGGAACTCCAGGTAGAAACGCATCGCGTCGACGAGGTGACGCACGACCGCATTGTCGGCAACCGATCGGATGCCGGCTTCGTCTGTCGGATCGAGATACTCGACGGGACTGCTGCCTGCCGCGGCCGCGAGGCGAACCAGATGATCGGGGAGAAGTGCGACGGTCTCGGTGAGATCGAGAGGACAGACGATCGGGGCGGGCGCACCGTCGACGCCGAACGCGGCGAAGACCTCGGCGGCGGCCTCCGGGTCGACGGCGATGTTCCACTCGGCGACAGGCGTGGTGTTGCCGTGGACATGAAACGCGCCACCCATGATGACCAGCCGACGCAGTCGTCGTGGCAGGCTCGGGTCGCGTCGTATCGCGGTGGCAAGCGACGTGAGTGGTCCGGTGACCAGCCCGACCAATTCTCCGTCGTGTGCCTGAGCGGCGTCGAGCCAGGCGTCTGCTGCGTCCGTGTCGGCGACGACGAGATCGGATGTGGGCAACTCTGCGTATCCGACGCCCAGCGGTCCGTGTGTGTCCTCGGTGGTCATCAGTGGTGCGACGAGCGGACCGTCGGGTCCGCGATGTACCGGAATCTCGCCTCGCTCGCACAGCGACAACCAGGCCAGGTTGTTGGCGGCGACCACGTCGACCGGGACGTTGCCCGCGGTACTCGCGATCCCCACGATGTCGACATCGGTGCGGGCAAGTAGGTACAGCAGTGCGACCGAATCGTCGATACCGGTGTCGCAGTCGAAGAACAGTCGCTGGGTCACGACACAATTCTGATGGATTCACGACGGATACGTACGGTCGGGTTCATGGCAACGTACACAACGGCTTTCGAATGGACGGAGACAAATCGGGAATGGCTGATCGAGAACCCGATCAGGATCGTGGGGTACGTGATCGTTGCGCTGGTGGTGCGGTTCGTATGTAACCGGCTCATCGACCGCGTCACACGGCGTCCACCAGGGGAGAGGGCCGAACGCGGAGGGAAGGGTTCGACGCCGCTGCTGCTGCGCCACCTGCGTGACCGCGCACCTTCTGGAGCCAGCAGGGCAGTGATCAACCAGCGACGCTCGCAACGGGCCCGCACCATCGGTTCGGTGTTGAAGTCGGTTGTGTCGATCGTGCTTCTCACCTGGGCGGCGCTGGCGATACTGTCCGTTCTGGGTGTGAATATCGCGCCGTTCATCGCCTCCGCAGGTGTGATCGGCCTCGCCATTGGATTCGGCGCTCAGAATCTCGTGCGCGACTTCGTGACGGGGATTTTCATGCTGCTCGAGGATCAGTACGGGGTCGGTGACGTTGTCGATCTCGGCGAGGCCGTGGGGGAGGTCGAATCGGTCGGTCTTCGGATCACCACGGTGCGCGACGTCGACGGCACGCTCTGGTTTGTGCGCAACGGGGAGATTGCGCGCGTCGGCAACATGAGCCAGGAGTATGCGGTTGCCCGCGTCGAACTGCCTGTCGCGCTCACCGCGGATGTCGACAGGGCACAGGAAGTGGCACTCACCGCTGCGCACGCCGCAGTGGAGTCGGATGCGCTCTCCGAGCATGTGACCGGCGAACCCGACATGCTCGGCGTGCAGGAACTCTCTGCCGATCAACTGATCCTGCGAATGACGGTCACCACAAAGCCCAACTCGCAGTGGAAAGTTCAGCGGACACTGCGCCGCGAGATCCTGCGGGCCTACGACGAGCATGGAATCGAATTGCCGTATCCGCGGGGCCAATTGCTCACCGCGTCACCGAACTAGCGGCAGCAGGGGCTTGGCACTCGAGGCTGGGCGACCGATCGAGCGACCACGTCTGCCCCGCCACCGGGGTGTGGTGGCGGGGTGTGGACGGGTTGCGGCACAACCTGATTCGACGGCTCGCCCGGCTAGTTGGGCTAGCGTGTCGGCCGGGTTGGCGCGGTGGTCGGGTGACCGTTGGTCAGGCGGCGTCGGCCAGCGGTGGGTCGACTCCTCCTGGTGGGTCGACGTCGTCGAGCCACCAGGGGCTAGCTGGTGGGGCCGGGCCTGTTGGTGCGTCCGGGTCTGTGGACGGGTCGGGGTCGGGTGGATCAGTGAGGTTCCATTGGATGTCGACCCGCCTGTTGAGGCGCGGTGTATCGCCGGAGGGCATCGCGCCCACGAGTGCGAGCTCGACGCGCCCGCTGGGCGGGTCTGCCATCGAGGGCGGCGACACCATCCAGGCACCCACCGCATCCGCCACGATCTTCGCGTCGGCTGTACCCGAGCCCCGCGCGCAGATCTCAGTGTCGGCTGTGTCGGCGACGGTCTCGGTATCGGCTGTGTCCTTTGCGGTCCCGATCCCGGCAGCGGCCGCGCGTGCTGCGGCTGCGGCTTCGTTGCTGATGTGTTCGGCGGTGAGGTAGTCGTGGAAGTCGGCTTTGACGTCGGCGATGCGGTTGATGCGTTCGGGATTCTCCGGCATGCCGGGTTTGGCGTTCAGTCGCCACGCAACGCGTCCGGTATCAGGGCCTTCTGTGATCATGCGGGTGGTGAATTGGCCGGGTTTCGGCCCGACCCGCCGATTGTGCACATCACACGCCGGCACCAACTGGTCGATATCGGTCAAGCCGCCGTCGGCCCAGTCTTTCGCGGCGTGATGCATCTGGACTCTGCTCGCGGGTTGGTTGCAGCCGGGTGCGGAACACATTTTGCCGCCGGGTGAGGCGAAGGAGGCGAGTCGTTGCCCCAGCGTGGCGATCCGCTTCGACCGACCCAAATACAGCGGGATGCTGGTGTGCTCACCGAACACCGCCAAATACTGACTGGCACCGGCGGAGGCGGCCATCTCGATCACATCGCCGATCGGCAGGAGTGTTCCGGAGGTGGTCTGTGCGATCCCTGCTTGTGCTTCCAACTCGTGCAGGCTGGTGGTGACGATCACCTGGATCGGCAAACCCCGATGCGTATTACCCAACATGCCGGATTCCAACACCTGGCCGAGTAGGGCGGAGAACGCGTCGTGATTGCGTTGGGCGGGTGAGCGTTGATCACGCAGCGCCGCCGCCGCGACCTGTTCGGCGTTCGCGGTGGTGATCGGACCGACAGGTGAGTCGGGGTCGTCGGGGTTGTTCATGCCGGGTTTGGCCCACGAGTCCAACACCGCATCCAGCCGGGCACGGGCGATCGGATCCAAATCAGCAGTCAACCGCGACATGAGTTGTGCGTTTTGCCGGTTCACCCACAAGCGGCGTCGACGTTTGCGGTCTTTCGGGTTGGTCAGCGTCCCATCCGGATCCAGATGCGCCAACAATCGTGAACCCAAATTAGTGATTTCGGCGGGCGTGAACTGGACCGCATACCCGGCCATCTGTGCTTCGGCGGCCGCTTTGGTCTCCGCCGACACCTCACCGGGGATCGCTTCGAGCACTTCCAGTACCGCGCGGACGTGTGCTCCGGCGACGCGTCCTTCCACGACGTAGCCGGCCAACGTCGGACATGCGGGTGGCAGGCGGTCGCCGCAGATTGTGGTGAATGAGCCGGTCGCCGCGATCACCTGATATCGGGCTGCCGGATCGCCAATATGCAGACGTTGTCCCATGAAATTCCGAATATCGCGGAAACCCAACGAGTGGGGCAGATCCCGGTCAGAGGCCTCCACGACCAAGCGATCCGTGACCGCGCCCGCCGTCCGCAACGCCAGGCGTTCGGCCTCGACGGTGGCTTCCACCAGCACGTCATCGGACACCAACGACACATCCACCGTCGCCAACTCATCCAACACCGCAGCAAGCCGTGACAGTTTCTCCGCCACCACCGCATCCGCAGACCCCACCGCCGCAGAGGCCAATACAGACGACCCCAAAGCCGAAGGCACGCCACCGCTTCCGCCGTCGCTGCTGTTGCGTTTGCTGTTCACGTGCCGCCACCCCCGCCCCACGTCGTATCGAATATGTGTTCTATACTACCCGACAATACGGACAACGTCGAGGAATTCTCGAACAATTTTTCGACCTCGTGGACACGCGTTTCGCCGAGTCCCGACCACCCATTTTCGGTCCAGCATTGCGGCGTTGAACACTCGAGGTGTCAAGGATGCTCGTGATCGCCGAAAACGCGACGGCGGCAAGGTTCTCCGTGGCGATGGTTGCCAAAACATGGCAGTCGCCGCTCGCTGCCCCTTCCGCAAAGACACCCTGATAATTGGTAATTAGTCAGTTACCATTTATGAGTGTCCGTCTTCGTCGCAATCGCCGACCCGGTGCGTCGCGGGATCCTGCGGATCCTGGTCGACGGCCCGCAACGAGTCGTCGACATCCAACGGTTGCTCGCCGCCCGTCACCCGATCTCGCGGCCCGCGGTGAGTCGACACTTGCGGGTGCTCGCCGAGGCCGGCCTGGTCGAGGCCGCCACGACGGGCCGGGAACGTCACTACCGACTCGACCCGACACCACTGCTCGAGGTGCGGAAGTTGTTGTCCGACCTCGGATCCGGGGACGCCGCGGACGCTTCCCGCGTGCCGATCGCGGAGTCGGCACTCGACGCCCTGAACACCGAGGTGTACCGAACCCGACGCGAAAGACGCAGGGCCGCAAGCCCAGACAGGTCCAGCCGACACGCTGCCGAACCCGACGTCACATCCCACCAGATACAGGAGCCAGGATGACGAATGCACCCATACCCAGCGGCCGGCACCGCGTCCGCCGAGACGGCGACGTGGTCGAGTTCACCCGTACCTACCGCGCCGCCGTCGACGACGTGTGGGCCGCCGTGACCGAGTCCGATCGGCTCGCCCGCTGGATAGGTTTCTTCGACGGCGACCCCGACGAGGGTCACGTCGCCTTCACGATGAACGCCGAGGGGGAGGAGAACATGACCCCGGTGCGCTACGACATTCGACGCTGCGAGCCGCCACATGTCCTTCAGGTGCACACGACCGACGATGCCGGTACGTGGGATCTGATCCTTGAGCTGGACGAGAACAGTGGCATCACGACGCTGAGGCTCAGTCAGATCGTCCACGATCCGGAGGTGATCGAAAGCACCGGCCCGGGGTGGGAGTACTACCTCGATCGTCTCTCGGCGGTAGTGACCGGAACGGACCCGGCCGACCTCGACTTCGATGACTACTACCCGGCGCAACGGGAGTACTACCTCACGGTGCGGGACCGGGTGAACGCGAGCGCGAACCGGTCACCGGACTCCGGCTACTGACGTCGGCGGTGTCGACGCCCGCCGGTTGAGTAATGACCGGCGGTGCGGCGGGAAGCGGGCGCGAGTCTCTCGCCGATGCCGACCCGAGCGTTGGCGCGAACAATGGTGTCGGAGAACACGATCGAATCGAGAACTTCGGCACCCCGCTCGATGATGACACCCGGGCCCAAGACGCTGCGCCGCACCGTGCCCGCCACCCGCGCACCACTCATGAGCCGACTGGCCCACACGGGGCTGGCGCCCTCTAAGTGCGGCCCTGGCGACGGGGCTGTGGGAACGCCTGCGCGGAGTCCGGCGGCCGTTGTGCCTACGCCACAGGAGTGCACGACGGCGCTGACAGGGAGGCTGCCGACGTGGCGCACTGGTCCGGCCGTGAAGATGCTGTCGCCGTCCGGCCGGGGGATGACTTGAGGATCAGAACTCGCTATCGGCCCGACACGATCCACAGGTTTCCGATCGGGCCGCCCAGCCGCCCAACGAAAAAAATCCCGGAGAGCAATGCTCTCCGGGATTCTCGCGGTGTCCGAGGGGGGACTTGAACCCCCACGCCCGTTAATAGGGCACTAGCACCTCAAGCTAGCGCGTCTGCCATTCCGCCACTCGGACTCGGTGCTTCGGTGTCTCGCGGATTTCTCCGTTCCGCACCGGGCCGGATAACACTAACCGAGGTTGCCCCCGTATCCCAAATCCCGTAGGAGTGAGGGGTGACTTCGGAGCCTGAGAACACCGCCGGGACCATCAAAGCCGTCGACGAAGTGGTCGATATCGTCAGCAAACTGATCCGCTTCGACACCTCCAACACGGGAGAGCCCGAGACGACGAAGGGCGAGGAGGACTGCGCCAAGTGGGTGGCGGGGATGCTCGAAGAGGTGGGGTACACCACTCAGTACGTCGAGTCGGGGCGACCGGGACGCGGAAACGTGTTCGCGCGGCTCGCCGGTCCGCCTGATTCCGACCGTGGTGCGCTCCTGGTGCACGCTCATCTCGACGTCGTGCCCGCAGAGCCTGCCGACTGGAGTGTCCACCCGTTTTCGGGGTCGGTGTCCGACGGCTACATCTGGGGCCGCGGCGCCGTCGACATGAAGGACATGGCGGGGATGGCGCTCGCACTGGCCCGCCAGTTCAAACGCGACGGCACCGTGCCGCCGCGTGAACTGGTCTTCGCCTTTCTTGCCGACGAAGAAGCCGGCGGGACGTGGGGTTCTCACTGGCTGGTGGAGCATCGGCCGGACCTGTTCGAGGGCATCACCGAGGCAGTCGGCGAGGTCGGCGGCTACTCACTGACCGTCGACCGCCCGGACGGCACGCAGCGTCGTCTCTATTTGGTGGAGACGGCCGAGAAGGGGCTCTCGTGGATGCGGCTCACCGCCGAAGCCACTGCGGGCCACGGCTCGTTCCTGCACTCCGACAATGCTGTCACCGAGATCGCCTCCGCGGTCGCGCGAATCGGAAACCACGAATTCCCTCTCGTGATCAGCGATTCGGTGGCCGAGTTCCTGCAGGCGGTGTCCGAGGAGACCGGTTGGGATCTCGGTCCCGACACACCCGACCTCGAGACCGCCCTGTTCAAACTGGGCAGCCTCGCCCGGATCCTCGGTGCCACACTGCGTGACACCGCCAACCCGACCATGCTCAAGGCCGGCTACAAGGCCAACGTCATCCCGCAGAAGGCCGAGGCCGTCGTCGACTGCCGTGTCCTTCCCGGGCGCCAGAAGGCATTCGAGGCTGAGATCGACGAGTTGATCGGCCCCAATGTCCGACGGGAATGGATCACCCACCTCGACTCCTACGAGACGACCTTCGACGGCAACCTCGTCGACGCGATGAACGACGCGATCCTCGCCTACGACGAGGACGGTCGGACCGTCCCGTACATGATGTCGGGCGGCACCGACGCCAAGGCGTTCGCCAAGCTCGGAATCAGGTGCTTCGGCTTCGCGCCGCTGCGCCTGCCGCCCGAACTCGACTTCGCCGCGCTCTTCCACGGCGTCGACGAGCGTGTCCCGGTGGATTCGGTCCTGTTCGGCACGCAGGTGTTCGAGCACTTCCTGCATCACAGCTGAGCGGTCCCCCGACCTACGGTTCAGCTGCGACGCGTCAGCGCGATCAGTCGCCGAGCACCCGCCGCAGGTAGTCGTTGCCGAAGACACGCGAGGGGTCGTACTTGTCCCGAACCGCGAGGAAGTCGTCGAATTGCGGGTACACAGCGCGGAAGTACTCCGCGTCGCGGGTGTGTAGCTTGCCCCAGTGTGGCCTGCCGTTGTGGGCAACCATGATCTCCTCGACGTCGGCGAAGAACGCCGAGATGTCCGCGGGATCGTCACGGTGGTAGCGGTGGACCGCGATGTAGCCCGTGGTACGTCCCGAGGCCGTCGAGAGCATCAGATCGTCGGCGGCGGCAGCGCGCACCTCCACCGGGAAGCTGACGCGGTATCCCTTGCGTGCGATGAGCTTCTCGATGTCGTTGAGTACCTCCGCCACGGCGGGCAGTTCGACCGCGTACTCCATCTCGCGGAAGCGCACATCACGGATCGACGCGAAGACCTCTGCCGACGGTGCGACGTACGTGCGCTCCGAAAGCGCATGACTCGCAACCCGATTGAGCGTCGGTACAACTGCGGGAACCCGCCGTCCGAGTTCGCAGACAACGCCGTAGACCTTGTTGCTGATCAGGTCGTCGTCGATGTATCTACGCACCGAGCCCGGCCCACTTGGCGTGGCGCCTGCGGGAAGCCTTGTATTGGTCTTGGCCAGCGCGCGACGAGTGTGCGGGAACCAGTAGAACTCGTGGTGGTCGAAGGATTCGACGCGGTCGAGAAAGCCGCCGACCGCATCGTCGAGATCGAGAGGCTCGTCGTGAGCGCGGAGACTGAACGCATCGACGCATTCGATGGTCAGCTCGACAATGACCCCAAGTGCGCCCAATCCCAGAGCGACAGCGCGCAATTCGTCATCATCAGCAGTGAGGGTGACGACGTCGCCGGTACCGGTGACGATCTTCGCGCCGACGATCTGCGTCGAGATCCCACCGAAGTTCAGACCGGTTCCGTGTGTACCCGTCGACGTGGCCCCGGTGATCGTCTGGCGGTCGATGTCACCGAGATTGCGCATCGCGAGCCCGTAAGGGGCGAGCAGAGCAGGGATTTCGTGCAGCCGGGTGCCCGCGCGCAACGTCACCCGATGTCCGTCGACACCCACCACCCCGCGGAGCGCGGACATATCGAGCTGGATGCCCTCTGGCACGCCGATGCCGGTGAAGCTGTGCCCGGAGCCGATCGGCTTGATACGTGTCCCGTCGGCCGCTGCTCTCGCGACGAGCTCCGCGACGGCGTCGACGGTGTCGGGTGTCGCGACTGCCGTTGTGGCCGACTGGTTTCCACTCCAATTGCGCCACTGCGTGCGCGTCTGTGTTGTCACAGGTAGCACTTTTCTTCCCCTCGGTAGGTCGGAATGAGATCGTCGACTCGTGCCTGGCCGTTCTGGTCACGTCCGATCAGAGCGACTGTCCTGGCGCGCTCGCACACCTCGCCGGACTTGGTGTGGCGGAACCACACTCGGTCACCCGGCACCAGCTTCGACGCCGCGTCGCCGGTCAGCGGCGTCTGCACCTCGCCTGCGGCCTCGGTGCCGATGTAGGACAAACCCGCGGGCCACACCGGACGCGGTAGCCTGTCGGGCGCGGGTGGGCCGGACGCGATCCAACCGCCACCCGCGCACGTGATGATCTTTGGCGCGGGTCTGCGTGTCACGTCGAGACCGAACGTCAACGCCGGAGCGGGCTGAAAGCGTCGGTACCCGTCGAACAGATGCCCGCCGAAAAGCCCACTGCCAGCGGCGATGTCGGTGACGGAACCGTCGCGTGCGGTCTCTTCGAGCGAGCCGGTTCCGCCCGCGTTGACGATCTCGATGTCGGTGAGTTCGCGCAGCGAGGAGATGATCGCGCCGCGTCGTCGTCGCAATTCGACCATGGACACGCGCTGCATGGCACGGGTCGCCCGGTTCGTCAGTGGTTTGCCGTCGACATCGTCGGCGACTCCCGCAACCTGAGCCTCGTACGACATCACGCCGACCAGCGCGAAACCCGGGCGTGCGACGATCGCGCGGGCCAGCGTCAGGGCGGCGTCTGCATCGTGCACAGGGGAGCGTCGGACACCGAGATGGACGCGACCGGAGAACAGCCGCAACGAGGCGTCGAGGTCGATGGCCACCCGGACCACCGAACGGTGCTCTGGTGAGACGACGGAGTCGACGACGTCGAGTTGCGCGACGTCGTCGACGAGCAGCGTGACGCGCGTCAGTGCGACCTCGTCGACGAGTAGATCGGCGAGAGCGGCGCGTCGAACCGACGGATACCCGAGAAGCACATCGCCGATGTTCGACTTGGTGGCCAACCACTGCGCTTCGGCGACGTCGAAGGCGAGCACTCCCGCAAATCCATCGCGCGCGACGACGTCGTCGATGATCGATCGCACACGAAGCGACTTGCTGGCCAACCGAATCGGCACACCGCCGGCTCGGGCGGTCAGGTCGGCGATGTTGTGTTCGAGCGCGGTGAGATCGAGTGCGAGCGTCGGCGCGTCGAGTCCCGCATCGCGCACCGCCGCGTCGATTCCCGCGTAGTACGCGTCGGGGTCGGTCGACCACAGCTGTGAGACTGTGCCCGATCGGGTTGTCGCGGCCTCGAGACGGCCCATACGTGCTGCTCCCAGAGGTGTCGTGGGGAGATCGGAGTGCCCGGCTCCCAAAGTTGACCAAGTGGTCAACTGAAAGTTACTACACAACTTTCGATGGCGGGACGTGAAAGTTCATCTCGGGCTCCGCGCGCTGCGGATTAGACTCGCGAACGAGTCCACGCACGCTCGGCCACTCTGGCCGTACTCGCGAGAGAAAGGTGTTCGATGACCTCGTACGACCCCTACGCAGACCTGCCGAACCTGCCGTCGTTCACACTGACGTCGGAGAGCGTGTCCGACGGCGCACCGCTGGCAACTCCGCAGGTCAGCGGGATCATGGGCGCGGGCGGCGCCGACGCCTCGCCGCAGCTCTCATGGTCTGGATTTCCCTCGGAGACAAAGAGTTTTGCCGTGACGGTCTACGACCCCGACGCCCCGACCGCTGCAGGCTTTTGGCACTGGGCCGTTGCCGACATTCCCGCATCTGTGACGAGTCTCGCCGAAGATGCAGGCGACGAGAATGGTAGTGGTCTTCCCGCGGGAGCGGTCACCCTGGCCAACGACGCGTCACTCAAGCGGTTCGTCGGCGCTGCGCCACCGCCCGGACACGGACCGCACCGGTACATGATCGTCGTGCACGCCGTCGACGTCGAGTCGCTCGAACTACCCGAGAACGCGACGCCCGCCTACCTCGGATTCAACCTGTTCTCGCATGCGATCGGACGCGCGCGCATCATCGGTACCTACGAGCAGCCCGCCGAGAACGTCTGAGTCGACGATCAGCCGCGTGCCGCGCTGCCGACCGCCTCGGAGATGTTGTTCCATCCGGCGGCGCGCACGCGGGCTGCGAGCCCCTCATGGATCTCGCGCAAGCTCATCGGCCCTCCGTAGATGAAGCCGGTGTAGGTCTGCAACAGATCGGCGCCCGCGCAGATGCGCTCCCAGGCCTGCTCAGGTGTCTCGATACCGCCGACGCTGATCAACGCGAGCTTGCCGCCGATGCGAGAGTACAAGCGACGCAACACCTCCAGCGACCGATCGGCGAGCGGAGCGCCGGAAAGTCCGCCCGGTCCCATTGCCTCGACCTCGTCTGCCGGAGTGGAGAGTCCGTCGCGCGAGATCGTCGTATTGGTGGCGACGATGCCCGCCAGCCCGAGTTCGACGGCCAGATCGGCCACCGCGTCGACGTCGGCGTCGGCGAGGTCGGGAGCGATCTTCACCAGGACCGGTACCGACACCTCGTCGAGTACCGCGGCAAGAATCGGGCGCAGTGAGTCAACGGCCTGGAGATCGCGGAGACCGGGAGTGTTCGGTGAGCTCACGTTGACCACCACGAAATCGGCATGCGGACCCAGCAGGCGCGCCGAGACCCGATAGTCGTCCACGGCGCCGTCGAGCGGCACGACCTTGGTCTTGCCGATGTTCGCGCCGATCGGAACAGGGATCCCGCGCCCGCGGGCCGCCGTCAGATTGTCAGCGGCCGCCGGTGCGCCGGGATTGTTGAATCCCATGCGGTTGATGAGCGCGCGGTCGGCGGGCAAACGGAACAGCCGCGGTGGCGGGTTGCCCGGCTGGGCCTGGCCGGTGACTGTGCCGACCTCGGCGTACCCGAAGCCGAGAAGCCCCCAGGCGTCGGCCGCTGCCGCTGACTTGTCGAAACCTGCTGCCAGACCCAGGGGTGCCGGGAAGGTGACACCGAAGACATCTTGGCGCAGCGCCGGGTCGGGAACGGTGAACAGCCGCGCGAGGAGGGACCGCGCGATCCCCAGCCTGCTGGTGGTGCGGATCGACGCCATGATGATCGAGTGAATGCGCTCGGGCGCGAGGAGGAACATCGCCTTCAGCGCGACTGGGTACAGGACCCGGTTGACGCGGGTCAGCATGCCTCGGCGCTTCCGCCGAACTGCTCGCCACCTCGGCCACGCGGCGGCTTCTTGCGTCGTAGCAACACTTTTCGGGTGCCATCGGTATACAGCCGAACCCGCGACAGTTCCCAACCGCCGAACTCGGCTTCGAGGGAGAGACGCATCGACGCGGTCACCCTGGTGATGTCCGGCGGGAGCTTGATCAACATCGTCTCGTAGTCCTCGGACGTCACTTCCCATCCGCGGGGATAGCGCGCACCGATACGTGCGCTGGTGCGGTGATGCTGGGGGAGCCGGTGCTGACCGGGTGTCGACATCAGCGTCCCGCCTCGCTCGGCGCGGCAGTCGAACTGCTCACAGGCGCTCCTTGGCTGTACGGCGGAGCGACGACCTGCACGCCGCCGTCGCGGGCGGACAAGACGTAGACGGTGCCGGATGCGTCGTCGACGGCGAGTGCGTCGGGCTGGGCAACCGCGGCGAAGCGATGCTTCTCGACGGGTTCACCACCGGCAAGGTCATACGCCACCACCTCGTTGTTCGCCGTCGTCGACACCCAAAGGAGATTGCGGGTGTCGTCGTAGTCTACGGCGTAGGGCCCGTTCGGCACGGGATAGCGGAACCGCATCACCAGCGGTGATCCGAAGAATCCGATGATTTCGTCGTCGCGTGTGTTGCTCACGAGGATTCGCCCGTAGTGGTCGACCGTCGCCTCGGTGGCGCCATTGCCGGCGCGTAGCGCCGCACCGAATTCGCCGGTGGAGATGTTGACCGGTGTGACAGACGACTGCGCTTTGTCGAGCACGACGACCTGCTCGTCGGGCAGATCGGCACCGGCGGGGGAGACCGTGATCTGATCCACGCCGACGAACCCTCCGATATCGCGGATCTGCTTCAGCGCGGCGTCGAAGACGACGAGGTGACCGTTGGCCGTGCCGACGAGAATCTGTCCTGACGCCGTCCGAGCCAGCGCGGTGGGCTCCGAGACCGAGGTTCGCGCCGACGTCACGGCTCCATCGGCGCCGATCCGCACCAGGATTTCCGGGCCCGAGCCCACGAATGCACCGTCGCCGACCCCGATCAATCGCGTGAGGCGGGGTACCGCAATGGTGGTCGGCGCAGCGGTGATCGCCTCGGTCGACAATCGCAGCACCGACGTTCCGTCGCCGCCGAGAACGCCGAGCGCGTTGCCCGAATGAGCGAGCACCGTGCTGCCCGGCGGTGTGGCTACCACCGTTCCCGCGGGTGTGGCGGCGGGTCCGGAAGGCGCGGCACTCGCGGTCGCGGGCGCCACGGTCTCCTTCTTGTCGCCGCTGTCGTTCGACGATCCACACCCGGCCAGCACCATCGTCGCGGCCACGATTGCTGCGACACCGCAGACCCACGCCGAACGTCGGCGGGCAGTGGCAGGGGTATCGACAAGCCTGGGTGAGCGCATGTGACCATCTTGCGCGACGCACATCGAACGCCCGTCGACAGGTCGGCGTCGCCGTTCGCCGGATCACATCCGCTACGCCGCTCGTACGCCGCATGCGACCGGTAGCATCGTCGCCCGTGACCGAGACCATGACCTGGGCCCAGGCGATCGTGCTGGGAATCATCCAGGGCCTCACCGAATTTCTGCCCATCTCATCGTCGGCGCACCTGCGTATCGCTTCGGAACTGATGTTCGGCGGCGACGCCGGTGCGTCGTTCACCGCTGTGATCCAACTCGGCACCGAGGCCGCGGTCCTCGTGTTCTTCGCCCGCGACATCGGGCGGATCATCACCGCCTGGTTCCGCGGACTGTTCAACGAACACGAACGCAACCTCGACTACCGGATCGGCTGGTACGTGATCTTCGCGACCATCCCGATCGGGATCATCGGCTTCCTGCTGAAGGATGAGATCCGGACCGTCGCACGCAACCTCTGGATCACCGCGATCGTCCTGATCGTGTTCTCGGGAGTGTTCTGGCTCGCCGAACGTGTCGCAACGCAGTCCCGGTCGATCGAGCAGCTCACCCTGCGAGACGGCCTCGTCATGGGTCTCGCGCAATGCCTCGCCCTGGTGCCTGGCGTGTCGCGGTCGGGTGCGACGGCCAGCGCCGGTCTGTTCCTCGGACTCGAGCGCGAGGCCGCGTTCCGCTTCTCGTTTCTGCTCGCGATTCCCGCGGTGCTCGCATCCGGACTGTTCAGTCTTCCCGACGCCTTCCACCCGTCCGGCGACGGTATGGAGGCCACCGGTGCACAACTCGCGGTGGCCACGCTGATCTCCTTCGTCGTCGGCTACATCTCCATCGCCTGGCTGTTGCGCTTCGTCAGCGGCCACTCGCTGAACTGGTTCGGCGTCTACCGCGTCGCCCTCGGTCTCGTCGTGATCGGTCTGCTCTCCGCCGGCGTCATCAGCGCGACCTGACCCGGGCCGCGACGGCTGTCTGTGCCGCGGCGGGCGCAAGTGCCTATGGTTGAGGGATGACCGTGATCCTGGTTCGCCATGGCCGGTCGGTTGCCAATACCTCGGGCGTACTCGCCGGCCGCACGCCGGGTGTCGCCCTCGACGACAAGGGACGCTCGCAGGCGGCGGAACTGGTGAATCGACTCGGCCCGTGCGTCGAGCAGATCACGGCGGTGGCTCGCTCACCGCTGCAACGCTGTGGTGAGACCGTTGCCCCGTTGCTCGCAGCGATTGCCGAGCAGACCGGTCGTCGGGTCCCCGAGGTGGTCGTCGACGATCTCGCCGAGGTCGATTACGGCAGTTGGACCAACCGACCGATCAAAGACCTTCTCGCCGAGCCCCTGTGGAAGGTGGTGCAGCAACACCCGTCCGCCGCCGTCTTCCCTGAGGGGGAGGGACTCTCTCAGGTACAGGCCCGCGCCGTTGCCGCGATCCGAAGGCTCGACCGCGAGTTCGGTGGTCCGGACGGCTCCGGCGCGTGGATCGCGTGCTCGCACGGGGACGTGATCAAATCGGTGATCTCCGACGCGATGGGCGCCCACCTCGATACGTTCCAACGGATTGTCATCGAACCGGCGTCGATCAGCATCGTCCGCTACGGCGCCACGCGCCCGTACGTGCAGACCGTCAACAACACCGCCGTGATCTCGATACCGTCGCCCCCGCCGAAGAAGAGTCACGACGCCGCGGCCGAGGACGACGCGACCATCGGTGGCGAGACCGGCACCGACGACACCCCGCGACCGGCAACTTCTGCACAGGCTCCCGCCGGGCGCGGATAATGAACTCACGAGAAAAGGAGGTGTGATGTCTCGAGCGATCCATGTCTTCCGCAGCCCGGACCGGTTTGTCGCCGGTACCGTAGGACAACCGGGCGACCGGACGTTCTACCTCCAGGCTGTCCACGAGGCGCGCATCATCAGCGTGATGCTGGAAAAGCAGCAGGTTCAGATCCTCGCTGATCGGATCGGCGCTCTGCTTGACGAGATCCATCGCAGGTTCGGCACCCCGATTCCACCGCCGTCCGACCGCGTCGGAGATCTCAGCCCCCTGGTGATGCCGGTCGACGCCGAGTTCCGGGTCGGCACCATGGGCCTCGGCTGGGACGCCGAGTCCGAGGCTGTCGTCGTTGAGCTGCTCGCCATCACCGAGGGTGAGTTCGACGAGAGCGTCGTACTCGACGACACCGACGAGGGTCCCGACGCCGTCCGCGTGTTCCTCACCACGCAGGCCGCCCGCGAATTCGCCGCGCGATCATCGCGGGTCATCTCCGCAGGCCGGCCGCCATGCCCGCTGTGTGCCGAGCCCCTCGATCCCGCAGGCCACCTCTGTGTCCGCACGAACGGCTTCAAACGCGACGCAGAGCTGAGCAAATCGATCGAGTTCGTCGACCCGGAGGTGTTCCGCGACCTGTCACTCGGCGACGACTCGGGTCTCTACGACACCGACGACGAGGGCGACGACTCAGCAGATGGACCCGACGCCGAGGGCCCGGGGCGGGATTGACACCGATGCAGCCGGGGGAGGCCGCCGACGAGCCCGTCACGGGCGGCATCACTCCTGATGACGCGCTACGCGAGGGAGAACTGGTCATCGTCGGTCGAATCCCGACGGCCAGCAACGCGACCCTCGTCTGCGAGGCAACACCGTCAACAGGCGGCAGCGTGCGGTGTGTGTACAAGCCGATTCGCGGCGAAGTGCCGCTGTGGGACTTTCCCGACGGCACTCTCGCGGGGCGCGAGGTCGGGTCGTACCTGATCTCCGAGGCACTCGGCTGGCACACGATACCGACAACGGTGATGCGCGACGGTCCGCTCGGCCCCGGAATGGTCCAGCGCTGGATCGACACCCCCGATCCCGACTCCGGAGATCTCCCGGCGGCCCGCATCGACCTCGTGGACCTGTGCCCGCCCGGCACGGTCCCCGACAACTATCGGCCGATCCTGCGGGCGCTCGATCCACTCGGAGAGCAGGTCGTTCTCGTCCACGCCGACGATCCGCGCCTGCTGCGGATGGCGGTGCTCGACGTCATCCTCAACAACGCAGACCGTAAGGGCGGACACGTACTCGAAGGTCTCGACGGCAACGTCTACGGCGTCGACCACGGCATCTGCCTACACGCCGAAGACAAACTGCGCACAGTGCTGTGGGGCTGGGCGGGCGATCAGATCCCCGGCCACCTGATCGCCGACATCGCAGCACTCGCCGAGGCCCTGGAGTCCGACAACTCGCAGCTCCGCGCGGCACTCGCCCCGTACATCACAAATGACGAGATCGACGCGCTCACCCTGCGCGCCATCATCCTCGCCGAATCCGGCAGGCTTCCCCTGCCGCCGCCTCACCGACCCATTCCCTGGCCGCCCTTCTGAAGGGTCCCTGCTCGTTCTGACAGCCCTGTTCAGTTCCGCTCTGCAGCGGCCAATACAGTGGGGGATATGCAATCGTGGCCTGAACCGGCTGTGCCCACCGTCGGTGGATCCGGACCCGCGCTCCGCCTATACGACACCTCGAGCCGCGCCGTGCGCCCCGTCTCGCCCGGCGCGACCGCGACCATGTACGTCTGTGGCATCACGCCCTACGACGCAACGCATCTCGGCCACGCGGCCACCTATCTCACGTTCGACATCGTCAACCGGGTGCTGCGCGACCAGGGGCACGAGGTGCACTACGTCCAGAACATCACCGACGTCGACGATCCGCTGTTCGAGCGTGCCGCACGCGACGGTGTCGACTGGCGTGCACTCGGCTCCGAGCAGATCCAGCTCTTCCGCGACGACATGACGGCGCTGCGCGTCCTACCGCCGCGCGACTACATCGGTGCGATGGAGTCGGTCGACGAGGTCATCGAGATGGTCGAAAAACTCCTCGCCTCCGGTGCGGCGTACGTCGTCGACGATCCCGAGTTTCCCGACGTGTACTACCGCGCGGACGCCACCGAGCAGTTCGGCTACGAATCGGGTTACGACCGGGCGACGATGGAACGCTTCTTCGCCGAACGGGGCGGCGACCCCGACCGTCAGGGCAAGCGTGACCGCCTCGATCCCATCCTGTGGCGCGCCCGCCGCCCCGACGAACCGTCGTGGGAGTCGCCGTTCGGACCCGGACGTCCCGGTTGGCACGTCGAATGTTCCGCGATCGCGCTGAACCGGCTCGGCGTCGAATTCGACATCCAGGGTGGCGGAAACGACCTGATCTTCCCTCACCACGAATTCTCCGCAGCGCATGGCGAGGCGTACACGGGCGCCCGTCGCTTTGCCCGCCACTACGTGCACACCGGCATGGTCGGACTCGACGGCGAGAAGATGTCGAAGAGCCGCGGAAACCTGGTCTTCGTGTCCGTGCTGCGCCGTGCGGGTGAGGACCCCGCGGCCATCAGGCTGGCGCTGCTCGCCGAGCACTACCGTGCCGACCGCATGTGGAGCGACGCCGTTCTCGACCAGGGTCGCGCACGTCTCGAGCGGTGGCGGGCCGCCACGTCGGCGACGTCGGGCCCCGACGCCGCACCCGTCATCGCCCGCGTGCGGGAGCATCTCGCCGACGACCTCGACACACCCAAGGCCCTTGCTGCCATCGATGGGTGGTGCAGGGACGTCGAGCAGGGAATCGGACAGTCGGCGACGGCGCCGGGCGATCTCGCTTCGGCCGTCGAAGCACTGCTCGGTGTCGAATTGAGCCACGCGACACGATGATCCGACTCGATTCGTACGCAGGCGACGCAGCTTAGTAGAGTTCTCCGGGTGGCCCGCGTTCAGGAGATCCGACCCAACACCGAATCCGGCGTGTACACCGTGATCACACGGACCTCGACGTATCTGCTCGACTTCAACGACATGACTCTGCTGCGGGCTCCCGGCGTGGGTGGCACCGACAGCGAGGAGTGGGCGGTCAGCAGACTGCGACGCGACTCCGAAGACATCCCGCTTCTCGGTGTGAAGTCATGCCGCGTGGGCGAATCAGCGCAGTTCTGGGTTCGCGCCGCCGACGACCCGGACGTACGGACCTGGCGAATCACGACGCCGGTCGTCTCCATCGAACGCATCGACTGAACGCCGACACCCGACACGGCGAGCGGTCGTTGCGGCTCAGCTCCCGAATGGGCCGGGTCGACGCCGCTTGAGATAGCGCTCGAATTCCGCAGCCAACGCGTCGCCGTCGATCTTGGCCATCGCCTCGTCGGTGTCGAGTTCGGCGTCGCCACGCTCCTCGAGGCCTCGGACGTAGTCGGCGATCTCCTCGTCGTCCTCGGTCATCTCGGTGACGGCCTGCTCCCATTCCTCGGCCTGCTCGGGCAGCGTGCCGAGCGGTACCTCGATGTCGAGGACCTCCTCGACCCTGTTGAGCAGCGCGACCGTCGCCTTCGGGTTGGGCGGCGTCGACACGTAGTGCGGGACCGCGGCCCAGAACGACACCGCGGGCAGCCCTGCCTGCACGAACAGGTCCTGCAGCACACCGGTGATCCCGGTCGGGCCCTCGTAGCGGTTTTCGGCGAGGTTGTAGCGCTCGGCAGCTTCGCTGCTGTATGCGCTGCCGGTCACCGGCACCGGACGGGTGTGAGGGGTGTCGGCGAGCAACGCGCCGAGCATCACTGTCGTCTCGACGCCCAGCTCATGCGCGAGGTCGACGATCTCGGCGCAGAACGCACGCCAGCGCATGTTGGGTTCGATTCCGCGCACCAGTACGATGTCACGGTCGGCTCCCTCGGGGCTGCAGTAGGAGATCGACGTCGTCGGCCAGTCGATTCGGCGGGTGACTCCGTCGATTTGCTTCACCGTGGGCCGATTGACCTGGAAGTCGTAATAGTCGTCGGCGTCGATGTCGACGAGGGGCTGCGCATCCCAGGTCAACGCGAGATGCTCGACGGCGCTACTGGCCGCGTCTCCGGCGTCGTTCCAGCCCTCGAAGGCAGCCAGCAGGATCGGCCGGCGCAACCGGGGAAGATTCGACAACTGCTCTGCGTTCACTGAACCAGCCTACGACCTGATCACAAAAGAGAGCGAACTACGCTGAGAACCATGTCCAACCCCTCCCGAACCGCAACCGACTTCGACACGACGTTCCTCACGGACATGTCGCGTCGAGTATTGATCGGCGACGGGGCGATGGGCACCATGTTGCAGGCTGCGGATCTGACGCTCGACGATTTCAACAACCTCGAGGGTTGCAACGAGATCCTCAACGACACCCGCCCCGACGTTCTCGCCGACATCCACCGCGCCTACTTCGAGGCCGGCGCCGACGCCGTGGAGACCAACACATTCGGCTGCAACCTCTCGAACCTCGGCGACTACGACATCGCCGACCGCATCCGCGAACTGTCCTTCAAGGGCACCTCCATCGCCCGTGGTGTCGCCGATGAGATGGGGCCGTCGAGTGATGGCACCGGACGTTACGTCCTCGGGTCCATCGGCCCCGGCACCAAGCTGCCGAGCCTCGGCCACACCACGTTCGAGGCCATCCGCGACGCCTACTTCGAATGCGTCGCAGGCATGCTCGACGGTGGCGCCGACGCGATCCTCGTGGAGACCTCGCAGGATCTGCTGCAGGTGAAGGCTGCCGTTCTTGCTGCCAAGCGGGCGATGGCCCAGCTCGGGCGTCGGATTCCGATCATCTCGCACGTGACGGTCGAGACCACGGGCACCATGCTGCTCGGTTCCGAGATCGGGGCGGCGCTGACCGCCATCGAACCGCTCGGCGTCGACATGATCGGACTCAACTGCGCCACCGGGCCTGCCGAGATGAGTGAGCATCTGCGCTACCTGTCGCGGCACGCCACCATTCCGGTCTCGGTCATGCCCAACGCCGGTCTTCCCGAGCTCGGTCCCCACGGCGCGGTGTACCCGTTGCAGCCCGACGAGCTCGCGTCCTCACTGGCGACGTTCGTCGGTGAATTCGGCCTGTCCTTCGTCGGTGGCTGTTGCGGCACGACGCCCGACCACATCCGCGAGGTCGCGGCCGCGGTCGCCGACGTGACCAAGGCGCAGCGTAACCCGCAGCACGAGTCGGAGACGTCGTCGCTGTACACCGCGGTGCCCTTCGACCAGGACGCCAGCTTCCTGGTGATCGGCGAGCGCACCAACTCCAACGGCTCCAAGGCATTCCGCGAGGCGATGCTCGCCGAGGACTATCAGCGCTGCCTCGACATCGCCAAGGACCAGACCCGCGACGGCGCGCACATGCTCGATCTGAACGTCGACTACGTCGGCCGCGACGGCGCTGCGGACATGACTGCGCTCGCCAGCAGGTTCGCGACGTCGTCGACGCTGCCGATCATGCTCGACTCCACCGAGCCCGAGGTGATCCGCGCAGGACTCGAGGCGCTCGGCGGTCGGTGTGCGGTCAACTCCGTCAACTACGAGGACGGCGACGGACCCGATTCCCGATTCGCACGTATCATGCGGCTCGCCGTCGAACACGGTGCCGCTGTGGTGGCACTGACGATCGACGAAGAAGGTCAGGCGCGTACCGCGGACTGGAAAGTCCGTGTGGCAGAGCGGCTCATCGCCGATATCACCGGCAATTGGGGACTCGCCGAAGAGGACATCATCCTCGACACCCTGACGTTCCCGATCTCGACGGGTCAGGAGGAGGTCCGCAAGGACGGTATCGAGACCATCGAGGCCATCCGGCGACTGCACGAGGCACATCCGGAGGTGCACTTCACCCTGGGTATCTCCAATATCTCGTTCGGCCTGAATCCCGCTGCGCGCCAGGTGCTCAACTCGGTCTTCCTGCACGAATGCGTCCAAGCGGGCCTCGACACCGCGATCGTGCACGCGTCGAAGATCCTGCCGATGGCTCGCATCCCCGACGAGCAGCGCGACGTGGCGCTCGACCTGATCTACGATCGTCGACGCGACGGATACGATCCGCTGCAAAAGCTCATGGAGCTCTTCGAGGGCGTCTCGGCGGCGTCGGCCCGCGAAACCCGTGCGGCAGAGCTGAATCGGCTTCCACTGTTCGAGAGACTCGAGCGTCGCATCGTCGACGGCGAGCGGAACGGGCTCGAAGCCGACCTCGACGAGGCGATGACGCAGAAGCCGCCGCTGGAGATCATCAACGAGACACTGCTCTCCGGCATGAAGACCGTCGGCGAGCTGTTTGGTTCCGGCCAGATGCAGCTGCCGTTCGTTCTGCAGTCGGCCGAGGTCATGAAAACCGCTGTGGCACATCTCGAACCGCACATGGAGGCAACCGGAGAAGACGGCAAGGGACGCATCGTGCTTGCCACTGTGAAGGGCGACGTCCACGACATCGGCAAGAACCTCGTCGACATCATCTTGAGCAACAACGGCTACGAGGTCGTGAACATCGGTATCAAGCAACCGATCTCGACGATCCTCGAGGTGGCCGAGGACAAGCGCGCCGACGTGATCGGCATGTCGGGGCTGCTGGTGAAGTCGACGGTCGTCATGAAGGAGAACCTCGAGGAGATCAACGCCCGAGGGCTGGCGGACAACTATCCCGTCCTACTCGGCGGAGCGGCGCTCACGCGGTCGTACGTGGAGAACGATCTCTCGGACACCTACGAGGGCGACGTGCACTATGCGCGAGACGCCTTCGAGGGGCTGCGGTTGATGGACGACATCATGGCGCTCAAGCGTGGCGGCGGATCGGTGCCGGAGAGCGCCGACTCGATCGCAGCCGCCCAGAAAGCCGCCGAACGCAAGGCACGCCACGAGCGATCGAAGCGCATCGCCGCCAAGCGCAAGGCCGCAGAGACACCGGTCGAGGTGCCTGCACGTTCGGATGTCGCTTCGGACAACGACGTTCCGACACCACCGTTCTGGGGAACACGCATCATCAAGGGCGTCCCCGTCGCCGAATACCGCCAATTGCTCGACGAGCGCGCACTCTTCCTCGGTCAGTGGGGGTTGCGCGGGGCACGCGGCGGCAACGGGCCGTCGTACGAGGAACTCGTCGAGACCGAGGGTCGTCCGCGGCTGCGCTACTGGCTCGACCGGCTCTCCACGGAGGGCATCCTGCAGCATGCCGCCGTCGTCTACGGATACTTCCCGGCGGTCAGCGAGGGAGACACCGTGCATGTGTTGACCGAGCCTCGCCCGGATGCCCCTGTGCGGTACAGCTTCTCGTTCCCACGCCAGCAGCGGCCGAAGTTCCTGTGTATCGCCGACTTCATCCGCTCGCGCGACGACGCCATCGCCACCGGACAGGTCGACGTGCTGCCGTTCCAACTCGTCACGATGGGTCAGCCGATCGCCGACTTCGCCAACAAGCTCTTCGCCGACGACGCGTACCGCGACTACCTCGAGGTCCACGGAATCGGAGTGCAGTTGACGGAGGCGCTTGCCGAGTATTGGCACCAGCGGGTGCGCAGCGAACTGACGGTGGGGGACAAGTCATTCGGCTCTGAGGATCCCGACGCTGCCCAAGGCTTCTTCGACCTCGAGTACCGCGGTGCGCGTTTCTCGTTCGGCTATGGCGCGTGCCCGAATCTCGAGGACCGCGTCACGATGATGAAGCTGCTCGAACCGGAGCGCATCGGCGTCGAACTCTCGGAGGAGTTGCAGCTTCATCCCGAGCAGTCGACGGATGCCTTCGTTCTGCACCACCCGGAGGCCAAGTACTTCAACGTCTGACGTCGACGGCGTGCGGCGGCGCTTGCGCGCGCGTCATGTGGTGCGCCAGTACTCGCGTCATGTGGTGCGCAGTACTTCGGTCAGCTGCGGGACGATCTGCTTCTTCCTGGAGACGATCCCAGGCGCCTTCGCGTGGCCGTCGCGGACGGTCACGTCAAGTGCCTTTTCGACGGCCTCGACAGGCGACCCGACGACGAGAAGATCGGAGTCGACCCTCAGCACGTCGGTGATCAGTAGCAGGAACAGGTCGTATCCCTGTTGTCGCGCTTCGGCGTTCATCGCGGCGAGAAACTCTTCGCTGCGTGCGAGCAGACTGCCGACGTCGACGGTGTTGATCTGTGCGACGCGGACCGTCGTCGATCCCATCGTGTAGCTCTTGGCGTCGCGTTTGATGAGTTCGGCCGCAGATGCGTCGCCGACGTCGGAGCCGGCGCGGAGCAGGTCGGTGCCGTAGTGGTCGAGGTCGATGCCGGCGCGCTCGGCAAGTTCCTGTGCGGCTGTCCGGTCCAGGTCGGTGGTGGTCGGCGAGTGCAACAGGAGGGTGTCGGAGACGATTGCCGACACCATCATCCCCGCGAGGTCTGCCGGTGGGGTGAGGTCGTTCTCGCCGAACATCCGGTGAAGGATCGTGCAGGTGCAGCCGACGGGCTCAGCGCGAAACCACAGTGGTGCAGCGGTCTCGAAGTTGGCGATCCGATGATGATCGACCACCTTCTGAACGGTCACGTCGGCGACATCGGCGACGCTCTGCTGACGTTCGTTGTGGTCGACGAGAATCACCCTGTCGGCCTCCGGACGCGCCCGCTCGATGACACGCGGCGCGTCGACACCGAAATGATCAAGCGCATAACGGGTTTCTACGCCGGGTTCGCCCAGGGCGACGGCTTCGACGTCGAGTGAGGGGTCGAGCGCGCGCTCGAGGTGCGCCATCGCGAGCGCCGACGCGATGGCATCGGTGTCCGGGTTGCGGTGACCGAAGACGAAGACCTTCGACATGACTCCTCCGAGACTGCTCGACTACGTCCGTGCCCTTCGACACTACGACGATTCGACACTACGACGATTCTGCGTGGGGCGATCTGGCCATGGACGAGTCGGCCCCCGGGGTTGATCAAGCGCGGTGAATCAAGGGGGTGAATCCCGCGGGGTGATGTGAACCTCGGAAGAACCGGACAGCTTGTTTCCACCGACTTTCCAGGCTCGCCGATCACAGTGGACACCGTGTCGTCGACTCTCACTCCCGCAGACCTGCCCGAAAACTCGAGCATCCCCTTCGCCGGAACCGCGCAGCCCGCCCCGATCCCGCACCACCCGACCCGGCACGACGCTGTGCCCCGGTGGCTGCGCTGGTGCGTTCTCGGCGTCGTGCTGGCGGTAGGGCTAGGTGTGCGGTGGTACTTCCTCGATCGTCAGACGATGGACTACCAGAACTTCTTGAGCCGCTGGTACGACACCCTCGACCAGCAGGGATTCGGTGCGTTCCGTGAGCAGTTCGCCGACTACAACTACCCGTACCTCTATCTGATCTGGCTCCTCACCGTGCTGCACGTGCCGTCACTGATCGGCATCAAGGCGCTGTCGATCATCTTCGACGTGGCGCTGGCGAGCTTGGCGTACCGGATCGTCGCACTGCGCACCGATCGATTCTGGTTGCAGGCGTTCGCCTTTGGCGTCGTGTTCCTCCTGCCGTCGGTGATCATGAACAGCGCCTGGTGGGGTCAGGCCGACGCCGTCTACACCGCGTGCGTGGTCGCCGGGATCTATTTCCTCCTGCGCGCCCAACGAAGCGATACTCATGAGGGCGACACTTCCGAGGGCGATTCTGGGCGACAGGCGCACGTCTGGAATCGGTCTGCGTGGAATAAGCGTGAGTGGAAAGTGCGTGCGTGGAATCCGTACGTGTCGAACTCCGTGGTCGCGTGTGTGTTCTTCGGCCTGGCGATCAGCTTCAAGCTGCAGGCGATCTTCGTGTTGCCGGTGGTGTTGTGGTTGCTCGTTCGCCGTCGCATCCCCTGGTACGCCCTGCTGGCGATACCCGCCGTCTACGTACTGCTCGACATTCCCGCGGTGTTGGCTGGCGCGTCGTGGTCGACGGCACTCTCGGTGTATCTGAACCAGACAGACTCGTACAAGCAGCTCACTCTCGGCGCGGCGAACCTCTATCAGCTCATTCCGATCTCGGGGGACGCCACCTGGGTGGCACATCTCGGTATCGGGCTGGCCGCGCTGGTGATCGTGGTGTTCCTGGCCTGGTCGCTGTGGAAGAAGCCGGCCGTCACGCCTGCCTCGATCCTCGTCGTGGCCACGGCGAGTGCTGCCGTCGTGCCGTTCCTCTTGCCCGCGATGCACGACCGATACTTCTACGCCGTCGAGATCCTCAGTGTGATCGCCGCGTTCTACCTTCCGCTATGGTTCATCGCGGTGCCGGTCCTGATCCAGGCGTCGGCGATCGGCGTCTACCACTCGTCACTGTCCGGCGATCAGGGCCACGGCATGACCAGGCAGTTCCACGGCACCAGTGGTGGTGCCGGCCAGCCCTCCGGACAACCCGGGGGACAGCCGTCCGGACAAACGGCGGGGCAGCCACCTGCCAGCCAACAAGCTGGCCCCGGCGGACCGGGTGGACGCGGCGGACAACACGGGCCGGGTCGACCGGATGCACATGGCGTAAGCGGTGGCTACACGTCGGGCCGGGGCGATACCGCGCTGACCGTCTACGCCTCCCTGATGGCCGCGGCGGTGCTGGGACTGGTGATCAGCGTCGTCGACGCAGTCAGACGTCCGGCCTCGCGTCCCGCGCACGACGACGTCGCCACGTGAGCCGAATCACCGGATTCGCTGCGCGTTGTCCGCATCGGCGATGATGCTCGGGTGACGACCTCGACAGAACCAGCCCGTCCGGCCGCGGTCCTCTGGGACATGGACGGCACGCTGCTCGACTCCGAGAAACTGTGGGACATCGCCGTGGCCGAACTGTCCGAACGTCACGGCTACGTGATGACGCCGGAGCTCCGCGAGTCGACACTCGGCAACTCCATGAGCGACGCGCTGACCAAGGTCTTCGACGCTTCCGGCGTGCCCGTCGACGAGCGTGACTACGCCGCCGACGAGCGCTGGCTGCTCGATCGGGTTGCTCAGCTGTTCTCCGTCGATCTGCCCTGGCGACCAGGCGCACTCGAGGCGCTGACGACAATCTTCGACGCGGGCATCCCCATGGCGTTGGTGACCAATACGGTGCGCGAGCTGACCGATCAGGCACTCGGCACCATCGGCCCGCACTTCTTCGCAGTCACCCTGTGCGGCGATGAGGTGGAATTCGGCAAACCAGCGCCTGATCCCTACTTGCGGGCGGCGACCCTGCTTGGCGTCGAAGCCAGTCAGTGTGTCGCCGTGGAGGATTCGCCGACCGGAACTCAGTCGGCGGTATCCGCCGGATGCACGACGATAGTCGTGCCGTCGGCCGCCGACGTCCCGGCGGGTCCCCGACGCCGCTTTCGGCGCAGCCTCGACGGACTGACGATCATCGACCTCGCACGGCACGACCAGTCGTTCGGCGATCCCGTGAGTCGATCCCATGTGCGCGCATGGGACAATCGACACCCGTGAAGACCTTCGATGAGTTGTTCGCGGAGCTGACCGACAAGGCGACGACGCGTCCCGCAGGTAGTGGCACCGTCGCCGCACTCGACTCCGGCGTGCACACACTGGGCAAGAAGATCATCGAAGAGGCCGGCGAGGTGTGGTTGGCTGCCGAATACGAATCCGACGAGTCGCTCGGCGAGGAGATCTCCCAGCTTCTCTACTGGCTGCAGGTGATGATGATCAAGCGGGGCCTCTCACTCGAGGACGTCTACCGCCATCTGTAGGCCGTGACCGATTCGGTCCCGGCCCGCCCGATCTACAGACCACAGACGATTCATCGACATCCCCTGGAGTGACCATGCTGCGCGTTGCAGTCCCCAACAAAGGTGCCCTCTCCGAGTCGGCCGCCGCCGTGCTGGCCGAGGCGGGTTACCGCAAACGATCCGACTCGAAGGATCTCACCGTCCTCGACATCAACAACGACGTCGAGTTCTTCTTCCTCCGACCCAAAGACGTCGCCATCTACGTCGGCGCGGGCACGCTCGATCTCGGCATCACCGGTCGTGATCTCGCTCGCGACTCGGGTGCCCAGGTCGACGAGGAGCTCGCGATGGGCTTCGGGTCCTCGACCTTCCGCTATGCAGCTCCCGCAGGTCAGAAGTGGAGCGTCGACGATCTGGGCGGTAAGCGCATCGCGACGTCGTATCCGAACTTGGTGCGCGACGACCTCGCGTCGCGGGGGATGACAGCCGAGATCATCCGCCTCGACGGCGCAGTCGAGATCTCGATCCAGCTCGGGGTCGCCGACGCGATCGCCGACGTCGTGTCGACCGGCACGACCCTGCGCCAGGCGGGCCTCGAGATCTTCGGCCCCGTGATCCTCGAGTCCACCGCGGTGCTCATCTCGACGCCCGACAAGGTCGAGCACACGCAGACCCTCATCAAGCGCCTCGAGGGCGTCCTCGTCGCGCGCCGCTACTCGGTCATGGACTACGACATCCCCGCCGAGTCGCTGCAGGAGGCGATGACGATCACGCCGGGCTTCCAGTCGCCGACCGTCTCGCCGCTGCACGACGAGACCTGGTTCGCGGTGCGCTCGCTTGTGCCGAACAGCGACCTCAACCAGGTGATGGACAAGCTCTCGAACGTTGGCGCCCGCGCGATCCTCGTGACCGCGCTGCAGGCCGCGCGGATGTAGGCATGACCACGAGCGCCACCACGAACACCCTCGCGGTCCGGGTGATCCCGTGCCTTGACGTGGCCGACGGCCGCGTCGTCAAGGGGGTCAACTTCCTCAATCTCCGCGACGCGGGCGACNNCGACGCGATCGCCGACGTCGTCGGCTCGGGACGGACCCTGCGCCAGCACGGCCTCGAGGCATTCGGCGAATCGCTCTGCGACTCCGAGGGTGTGCTGATCAGCCGTGCGGGCGTCGACCCCGACAAGCGCGCAACACAGTTCATCAAACGAGTGCAGGGCGTCGTGTTCGGACAGCAGTACGTGATGATCGACTACGACTGCCCTCGATCGCTGTTGGAGCAGGCGACGGCCATCACTCCCGGCCTCGAGTCGCCGACGGTCGCTCCGATGGCCGACCCCGAGTGGGCGGCCGTGCGCGCAATGGTGCCACGTCGCGATCACCAGAACCTGATGGACGAGCTCTCGGAGCTGGGTGCGCGCGCGATCCTCG
>NZ_DLSO01000042.1:30000-30168 GCF_002500165.1 Gordonia sp. UBA7860
CGCCGAGCAGGGCGCCGACGAGGTGACGTTCCTCGACGTCACCGCGACGAGCGACAACCGCGCGACGACCTACGACCTCGTCACGCGCACGGCCGAGCACATCTTTATCCCGCTCACCGTCGGCGGCGGCGTCCGCAGCGTCGAGAACGTCACGCGCCTGCTCGCCTC
>NZ_DLSO01000168.1:0-47729 GCF_002500165.1 Gordonia sp. UBA7860
TCGCTGCGCTCCCGGCGCCGTCGTCATTCGGCCCGCTCGCTGCGCTCCCGGCGCCGGCACAGTAGCGGGCCGTGGCGAGGTCCTCCGCGCGGACCAGCACACCCTCGGAGACGAGGAATCCCGACGCGAGTTCGACATCGTGTCCCGGGGTCCGCATCGTGACCGCGAGACGTTCGCCGTTGACGCGCATCTCCAACGGCTCTTCGACGGCCAGCACGTCGACGCGCGTTGTCGGCTGCGCGCCGCGACGGACGCGAGTAACGCGACGTCGTGCTGTGATTCGGCCCATATAAACCACGGTATCGGTTGCCGGGCGACTCGCCCACCCGATGAGCGGCCGCAGTCGGGGGTCTCAGACGTCGACGATGAGGGTCACCGGACCGTCGTTGACCAGCGAGACCTCCATGTGCGCGCCGAAACGGCCCGTCGCGACGGTCGCTCCGGCGGTACGCAGTTCCGCGACCACGGCGTCGACGAGCGGTTCGGCGACCGCGCCGGGTGCCGCGGCATTCCACGAGGGGCGTCGACCCTTGGTGGTGTTGGCGTACAGGGTGAACTGGCTGATCACCAGGATCGGAGCGTCGAGGTCTGCGGCAGAACTCTCGCGCCCGTCCGGACCGTCGAGGATGCGTAGCCGCCAGATCTTGTCGGCGAGTTTCGTCGCGTGCGCCGGAGTGTCGTCGTGGGTGACCCCGACGAGCGCGACGAGACCGAAGCCTCCGGGAGCGATGTCGAGTTCACCGACCGTCTCGCCGTCGACGGTCACCTTCGCCTGGGTTGCTCGTTGGATCACTGCGCGCATGCCGACCAGCATCACAGATCGGCCGCACCCACCCGCTGGTGGCCGAGTGCGTCGGACATCAGATGAAGATCTGGTGACGACTTCGACGCGTCGGAATACCGGCGAGCGAAGATGAGGTTCGCTGTGAACATGACCGCTTCATCCAAGGCAGCGCAGACCAAGGCAGAACACATCGCCAAGTTCGGCACCTACGGCGCGTGGGGTTGGTTCAAGCAGTTCTCGCCCGACGAGGCCCGCGAGATCGAGAAGCTCGGCTACGGGACCATCTGGCTCGGCGGGTCGCCCAAGAATCTGCATCCGATTCGCACGATCCTCGAGGCGACGGAGCACATCACCGTCGCCACCGGCATCGTGAATATCTGGAACTCCGTCCCGTACGTCATTGCCGGTGAGTTCCACGCACTCGAGCGCGACTTTCCCGGCCGCTTCTATCTCGGTGTCGGTGCCGGGCATCCGGAGGCGACGTCGGAGTACACGACGCCGTTCAAGGCTGTCGGACGCTACCTCGACGCTCTCGACGGCAAGCAGGTTCCGCCCGACCGTCGACTGCTCGCCGCACTCGGGCCGCGCATGCTGCGGATGTCGGCCGAGCGGTCACTGGGCGCCCATCCCTACCTGACGACTCCCGAGCACACCGCCGAGGCCAGGAAGATCCTCGGACCCGACGCGCTGCTCGCCCCGGAGCACAAGGTGGTGTTGACCGTGGACGCCGACGAGGCACGTGCCGTCGGTCGCCCACCCGTCGACCAGCCCTACCTGCATCTGAGCAACTACACCAGGAACCTCAAGCGCCTCGGATACACCGATGAGGACATCGCCGACGGAGGCAGCGACGCGTTGATCGACGCCCTCGTCGCACATGGCACTCCCGCGCAGGTGAAAGCCCGACTCGACGAGCACCTTGCGGCCGGTGCCAATCACGTGACGATTCAGGTGCTCGGATCGGAAACGCCCGTCGAACAACTGGCTGCGATCATCTCGGCGTAGGGTTTCGCGCGACGATCGACTTCGCGGTGGCGGCGAGGCCCGACGACACCCTCAGCGCGCGCGGATAGCGGCGCTACTGCACCGGCTCCTTGAGCACCATCGAAATCAGCCAACTGACGATCGAGACGACCAGCGCGCCGAAAATCGCAGCCCAGAAGAAGCTGTCGACCTGCAGCCCCCAGTGCGTCGTGTTGTGCGTGATCCACGAGGTGATCTCGAGCATGAACGCATTGATCACGATGTGAATCAAACCGAGGGTGAGGATGTACAGCGGTATCGAAAAGAGCTGCACGATCGGCTTGATGAAGGCGTTCACCACACCGAAGATCAGGGCGACGAGCACCACGATTCCGAACTTTTCCAAGCCCGACGCGTCGTCGGGAAACTGAAAGCTCAGGCCGGGCACGATCAGAGTGGCCACCCAGAGAGCGACGCCCGAGAGCGCCGACTGGAGCAGAAATGCACGCATGTACAAGATCTTGCCAAATTCGGACAGGGCGGCGCGCGCTGTATGACGGATCGGCGACGCGCCCCTCGCGGCGGATGCCCTTTCAGCTCAGCCGATCTGATCGCGGCGCGCGGTGACGAGGGTGCGGATGGCGTCGTCGGATGGGGGATCAGACGGTTGGAACCGAATGGTGCCCTTGTCCATGTCGAGGCCCTCGAGTTCCGGGGCCGCTGTCGAGACCGCTTCCGGGCTGAACGGATAGATGCCGATGTGCTTTTCGGCTCGCATCACCGACAGCAGTGGCTTGCCGTGGTAGGTGAGGGCGGGCATGCCGTAGCCCTTGCCCTGCTCGGCGTCGGGGACGACCTCACGGGCGGTTGTGTAGATGTGATCGATCACTGCGCGGTCGGTGTCGTCATCGAGTTCGGCCAGATAGTCGTCGATGGTGCCCACGCCTCAGCGTGGCACGTCGCCATGCCCGACCGCCCGATTACCAGGACAATTCGGGGACCTGGTCGGCCGTGACCTTGTTCAGCTCGTCGAGTTGTTTGCGCTGCTCGGCTTCCTTCGCGGCCTTGGCGTCGTCCGTACCGGTTGCGGGGACCTCATGGTCACCATACGAATCCGCCTTGTGACCATGAGGGCGTCGTGGCTTGCCGCTCGGGATGATCGAACCCGCTCCCGCGAGCATCGGGAACTCCTCCTCGGCTTCTTTGTCGAGATCTGCTTCGACGTCGCTGGCCTTGGGTGCGGCGCGCAGCGATTTCCACAGCAGCACGAGTAGCCCCGCGATCAGCACGGCGAGCACGATGGTCGACGCCGCGAGACTCGGCAGTTGGGTGAGGCCGTAGACCGCGGCCGCGACGATCGCCGCGGCCGGCATGGTGACGACCCATGCCACCACCATCTTTCGGAACACCGCCCAGTCGACCGTGCTGTTGCGGTTGGTGGTGCCGACTCCTGCGACCGCGCCTGCGACCGTGTGGGTTGTCGACACCGGCGCGCCGAGGGCCGTCGAGCCGAAGAGTGCGATCGCGGCACCCGTCTCGGCGCAGAAACCGCTGACCGGGCGTAGTCGGGTGATGCCGGTGCCCATCGTCCGGACGATGCGCCATCCGCCTGACAGAGTTCCTAGCGCAATGAACAGATAGCAGCCGAGGGCCACCCAGTCGGGCACCGGCAGTGACGATCCGGTCTGGGTGAGGTGGCCGGTCGAGACGAGGAGGCCCGCGACGATGCCCATCGTCTTCTGTGCGTCGTTGCCGCCGTGGGCAAGCGAGATGGCTCCCGACGATGCGAGCTGGAACCACCGGAAGAGTTTCTCCGTGCGCAGGACGGGTGCGCGGAAGAGCGCTGCGCGCAGGATGAGCATGAGCGCACCGCCGAGCAAAAGACCCGCAAGTGGTGAGATCACAATGAATGCCGCGGTCTTCTCGACACTCGACGCCTTGATCGCGTCGATGCCACCCTTAACCTCGATCCACCGATCGGCTTTTGCGGTGTGGTGAAAAGTGTTGAGCACGTTCGGCCTGGGTGGCGGGCATGAGTCAGTTGCCGATCTCTGATGTCGGCTTGTTTCACCGGGTTTCGGGATCGAGGCTGTTGGGCCGGGGTGGTTAGGGCCAGGTTGGCGGTCTTCGGTGAATAGTGTTGTCGAACAACAGGTTCCATTCGGTTTCCCACGGCCATCGGGCGGGTAGGTGCATGGTGATGCGCCGGGCTGAGGACGCGATCCGCGCCGGAATGCAGATCAGGGTGCGGCGGACCGTGGATGTGGTGGCTTTGGCCAGACGCCCGCCGCTGAGGCTGGCGGCAGCACGAGTCAGGTTGAACGCGATGACCGCACACACCAGCCAGGCGGCGTTCGCGCAGAACTTTCCCGACGGCAGATGCGCGAGCGCGGAGGCTTTGAGATCGGCGTGAACTTGTTCGATGACCGCGTGGGCGCGGTGGGTCTTGTCGGCGGTGACGGTGTCGAGGTCGCTGGTGGTGAAGAAGGCGTGGAATCGCCACACATCGAACAGGCCGTCGCCCTCGGGTCGGAAGTCGGGGATACGGCGCACCACCAGCCGCCCGGGAACCTGCAGCGCTTTGGCTTTGGAGGTGAACGCGGTGAACGCTATCTCGGCGACCTCGGCACGTGAGATCCACAGTCCGGTGTCCGCGTCGAGAATCGCGTCGGTGTACTCGATCTTTGTCCACGCATCGGCTGCGATCTCGCTGATCGCCGCACGTATCCGCAAGTCTTGGCGCACGGTGACCGATACCTGGGCGCCGGCACCGATCGCAGCACTGACGGCGCGGTGACCGTAGAACGCTGAATCCGCCCGCACCAGCACCGGCCCCGACGCGTCAGTCGACCGCAGACGCCGCACGCTAGCCAGTGTGTCGGCGATCAACCGATGGGCTCCGCGGGCGGAATTGCATGCTCCTTTGCGTAGTCGTTGAGCAGCGATCACCGGTGCACCGTGGGCGGTGCTGATGGTGGTGATCGCCGAGTTGAGCCCCCGTACCCGGGTGTAGCCGAACCCAGCGCCCTGTTTGGCCGGGCCGTGGACCTCGATGATCGAGTCGTCGATGTCGACCATCACCGGCCCGTCGATCCCGGCCAGTACCGGGGTGTGGGTGTGCAGGCCAGCGAGCGTGCGGGCGGCGATCGCATCCAATTGCCGGACATGCCCGAACCGGAACTCGCGCAGAAACGACCCCAACGTCGACGGGGCATACGGATGGTCGAACACCTTCCCCATCGCACCGTGCCGCAGTACGGCCATGTCATCGATGCTGTCGGCACCGGCCACCATGCCCGCGACCAGCGAGAACACCTTCCGATCCGGATTGGCGCCCTTGTCGGTCGGCACCGTCAGATGCTCGAGAGCCAACCCCGACAGGCCCGCTTGCTCGGCCAACGTCATCACCGGCACCAACCCCGCCGCGCCGAGGAGATTCGGATCATCACAGGATGCAGACCGGACCGGATGACTGTGAGACAATCGCATCTACGAGATGCCCTTCTGCGTGCACGGATGGAAACCTAGACAATTCCCATTCTGTCACTCAGACAGGGCATTTCGTCTATCCCTCACCGCCCAAACGAATACGAATCGGTGGATCGAGGCTTAATCAGCGCGGCGCCGACGAGGCCGCCGATGAGGGCGTGCGACGACGACGTCGGAATTCCGAAGTGCCACGAGAGGAAGTTCCAGATGACCGCGGCGAGCAGTGCGGCGAAGACGACGGCAACGCTGTAGTACTGCGCCTTCACCGTCTCTCCGACGGTGTCCGCGACCGCGGTCCCGATCAGGAAGAAGGCGAGGAAGTTCCAGCCGGCCGCCCACACAACCGCGACCTTGGGCTTGAGGACGTGCGTCGCGACCACGGTGGCGATGGAGTTCGCCGAATCGTGGAATCCGTTCGTGAAGTCGAACAGCGCCGCAAGCGCGATGATGCCGACCACTGCAAGTGTTGTGAGGTCCACTCAATCCAGAGTGATAGCCGGTGGATGCCGGATGGGCTCTCCAGACGACTCGTGCGCAACTCATCGGAGTGTGTTCATCCCACGGTCACCCCGTCGGGCGAAATGTCGGAGTCGCGTCAGACCAGCTTCCCGGGTTCGGGTCAGACGGCACGGGTTTGGACTGTTAGGCCAGTTCGCGTAGGATTGAACGTCGGTGCGCTTGTCGTGCCGGTATGCGCATGCCATCTACCCGGTGAGCGCGGCCGGAGACATCGCCGCCAGGCCCTCGCTCTCGGAGCGGGTGCCAACACACTAACGGATAAACACAGATTCAACCGGGCAGTGGGGTGAATCGTTCGTCCGGGCACTTGTTGCCCTGCGAGCGGATCGCGACGCCGCCGAGGATCGCGGAGGACATGGCGAAGAAAGACGGGGCCATCGAGGTCGAGGGACGGGTTATCGAACCCCTGCCCAATGCGATGTTTCGCATTGAGCTGGAGAACGGTCACAAGGTTCTCGCCCACATCAGCGGCAAGATGCGGCAGCACTACATCCGCATCCTGCCCGAGGATCGGGTCGTCGTGGAACTCTCGCCGTACGACCTCGGTCGCGGGCGCATCGTTTACCGCTACAAGTAAGACTTCCCGGCCGAGACCGGTCCGGGACAACCCTCGTGTGGTGCGGCCATTCGGTCGTGCGCACGGGCGACAACAGGAGAGATTGACGTGAAGGTTCAGCCGAGCGTCAAGCCGATCTGTGAAAAGTGCAAAGTGATCCGCCGTAACGGCCGGGTCATGGTGATCTGCGAGAACCTGCGCCACAAGCAGCGTCAGGGCTGATCACTCCCACGGTCGTACGACCGTGGAGCACCCCACCAGATCGCTTGGTGAAACACACAACTGAATACACACACCAGAGCTGAGCAGAACTTGTGAAGCCCTCCCAGCACCAGCGGCGACAGACGCGTCACCGCCTACCTCCGGACTGTGTCACGCGGACCACCGCTCGACACCGCGCAGCGAGTACAACTCGCTTCGTGCAGAGGCCGGAGCCCCTCAGAGCAAGCAGTACAGACGAGTAGGGGACGGACCGGGAGAAGACCTCTGAAAAGTAAAGGAAATCCGCCACATGGCACGTGTTGCTGGTGTCGATCTTCCCCGCGAGAAGCGGCTCGAGATCGCACTGACCTACATCTACGGAGTTGGGCGTACCACCTCCAAGGAGATCCTTGCGGGCACCGGGCTGAGCCCCGACCTGCGCGCCAAGGACCTCACCGACGCAGACGTCACAAAGCTGCGTGAGTACATCGAAGGCTCGGTGAAGGTCGAGGGTGACCTGCGCCGCGAGGTGCAGGCCGATATCCGTCGCAAGATCGAGATCGGCTGCTACCAGGGTCTGCGCCACCGTCGTGGCCTGCCCGTCCGTGGACAGCGCACCAAGACCAATGCCCGTACTCGTAAGGGCCCGAAGAAGACCATCGCCGGGAAGAAGAAGTAATGCCTCCGAAGTCACGTAGCGCAGGCCCCAAGAAGGGCGCACGCCGTCGCGATAAAAAGAACGTCCCGCACGGCAACGCACACATCAAGTCGACGTTCAACAACACCATCGTGTCGATCACCGACCCCAACGGCAATGTCATCAGCTGGGCATCGTCGGGTCACGTCGGCTTCAAGGGCTCGCGCAAGAGCACCCCGTTCGCGGCTCAGCTCGCGGCCGAGAACGCTGCGCGCAAGGCCCAGGAGCACGGCGTCAAGAAGGTCGACGTGTTCGTCAAGGGACCGGGCTCGGGTCGCGAGACCGCCATCCGGTCGCTGCAGGCAGCCGGCCTCGAAGTCGGCACCATTTCCGATGTCACCCCGCAGCCGCACAACGGTTGCCGTCCGCCCAAGCGGCGTCGGGTCTAGCGGGAAAGGGAGGAAGAGAAAACATGGCTCGTTATACCGGCCCCGCAACAAAGAAGTCCCGTCGTCTGCGCGTCGACCTCATCGGAGGCGACCAGGCGTTCGAGCGTCGCCCCTACCCGCCCGGCCAGCACGGCCGCTCGCGGATCAAGGAGAGCGAATACCTGCAGCAGCTGCAGGAGAAGCAGAAGGCACGCTTCACCTACGGAGTGATGGAAAAGCAGTTCCGTCGCTACTACGAGGAGGCCAATCGTCGTAACGGCAAGACCGGCGACGAGCTGCTGCGCATCCTCGAGACCCGTCTCGACAACGTTGTCTACCGCGCAGGTTTGGCACGTACCCGTCGTCAGGCACGTCAGCTGGTCACCCACGGTCACTTCACCGTCAACGGTGTGCGCGTGGATGTCCCCAGCTACCGCGTCAGCCAGTACGACATCATCGACGTCCGCCCGAAGTCGCTGCAGACCACTCCGTTCCAGATCGCCAAGGAGCTCGTCGGCGATCGTCCGGTTCCGGGCTGGCTGCAGGTGGTTCCTTCGACGCTGCGCATCCTCGTGCACAACGTGCCCGAGCGCGCTCAGATCGAGGTTCCGCTCACCGAGCAGCTCATCGTCGAGTTCTACAGCAAGTAAAACCAAGCAGCACAAGCTGTTTCGGTCCACTTCTAGGCCGTCAAATAGCGGTCGGCCACAAGGAGAAATCAAGAAATGCTCATCTCACAGCGACCAACCCTCACCGAGGAGATCATCGCCGACGACCGGTCGAAGTTCGTCATCGAACCGCTCGAGCCGGGCTTTGGCTACACCCTCGGTAACTCGCTGCGTCGTACCCTGCTCAGCTCGATTCCGGGTGCTGCGATCACCAGCATCCGCATCGACGGAGTTCTGCACGAGTTCACCACCGTCCCCGGCGTGAAGGAAGATGTCACCGACATCATCCTGAACCTCAAGGGCCTCGTGGTGAGCTCCGAAGAGGACGAGCCGGTCACCATGTATGTGCGTAAGCAGGGTCCGGGCACCGTCACCGGTGCTGACATCGTGCCGCCCGCAGGCGTCACCGTGCACAACCCGGATCTGCACATCGCCACCCTGAACGACAAGGGCAAGCTCGAGATCGAGCTCGTCGTCGAGCGGGGCCGTGGATACGTGCCTGCCGTGCAGAACAAGGCGTCGGGAGCCGAGATCGGCCGTATTCCGGTCGACTCGATCTACTCGCCGGTGCTGAAGGTCACCTACAAGGTGGAGGCCACCCGCGTCGAGCAGCGCACCGACTTCGACCGTTTGGTGCTCGACGTCGAGACCAAGAACTCGATCAGCGCTCGTGACGCCCTGGCGTCCGCGGGTAAGACCCTGGTCGAGCTGTTTGGTCTGGCTCGGGAGCTCAACGTCGAGGCTGAGGGAATCGAGATCGGGCCGTCGCCTGCGGAGGCTGACCACATCGCGTCGTTCAGCCTGCCGATCGAGGATCTGGATCTGACCGTCCGTTCGTACAACTGCCTCAAGCGCGAAGGTGTTCACACCGTCGGCGAGCTGGTTGCACGTACCGAGTCGGATCTGCTCGACATCCGCAACTTCGGTCAGAAGTCGATCGACGAGGTGAAGGTCAAGCTGCACACCCTGGGTCTGTCGCTCAAGGACAGCCCGGCCAGCTTCGATCCGTCGCAGGTCGCCGGTTACGACCCGGCAACCGGAACGTGGTCGGACGACGCGTCTTTCGACGCTGACTCCGGTGAGGATTTCGCGGAGACCGAGCAGCTCTAGTCGCTGCGACTGCCAAACCTGACTCGTCGAGCGATCGTCGGGTCCTCCTAGGAGAAGACAATGCCCAAGCCCACCAAGGGTGCCCGCCTCGGCGGGTCGGCCAGCCACCAGAAGGCGATGTTGGCGAATCTCGCCACCTCGCTCTTCGAGCACGGCCGCATCACCACCACCGAAGCAAAGGCCAAGCGCCTGCGCCCGTACGCGGAAAAGATCATCACCCACGCCAAGGCCGGCAAGCTGGCCAACCGTCGTGAGGTCATGAAGGACATCCGCGACAAGGACGTCGTCCACACGCTGTTCGCCGAGATCGGCCCGTTCTTCGCGGACCGTCCGGGCGGCTACACACGCATCATCAAGACGATCAACCGCAAGGGCGACAACGCCCCCATGGCTGTGATCGAGCTGGTGCGTGAGAACACCGCGTCGACCGAGGCCACCCGCGCCACCCGTGTCGCTGCGTCGAAGAAGGCTGCTGACGAGAAGGCCGCTGCTCCGGCAGCCGAGGCCGACAACGTCGTCGAGGCCGTCGCCGACGAGGCAACCCCGGCACAGGTCGAGAACGCCGAGGCCGTGGCCGAGGCTGTCGACGATGAGTCGACGGCTGCCACCGCACCGGAGGCCGAAGCTGCTGACGCCGACGTCGACGGCGACAAGGCCGACGACAAGTAGGTCGGACGGCTGAACACGCCAGACATGAGCGGACCCGCCACCACACCAGGTGGCGGGTCCGTTCGTCTGCGTTTCGACATCGGCTACGACGGAACCGATTTCGCGGGCTGGGCGCGACAGATCAGTCAGCGCACGGTATGTGAGGTCGTCGAGACGGCGTTGTCGACGGTGCTGCGGGTACCGGTCCGGCTGACCGTCGCCGGACGGACGGACGCGGGCGTCCACGCCACCGGTCAGGTCGCGCACGCCGACATTCCCGTGTCGGCACTCGACACGCGCTCAATAGACGGCGACCCCGGGCGCCTCGTCGGACGACTCGCCAAGATGCTTCCCGACGATGTGCGCGTGAAGCAGGCCGCGTCGGTCAGTGACCACTTCGACGCACGGTTCTCGGCGTTGCGGCGTCACTACCGGTACCGACTGTCCGACGCGGCATTCGGTGCCGAACCGGTCCTCGCGCGCACCACCGCCGCATGGCGACGGCCGCTCGACGTGGAAGCGATGAACGCGGCGTCGTCGGCGTTGGTGGGGCTCAACGACTTTGCCGCCTTTTGTCGACGCCGCGAAGGTGCTACGACGATCCGCGATCTGCAACGGTTCTCGTGGTCACGTGACGCCGACGGCGTGCTGATCGGCGAGGTCAGCGCCGATGCGTTCTGCTGGTCGATGGTGCGCTCGCTCGTCGGTGCGGTGGCGTCGGTGGGGGATGGTCGGCGCGATGTCGACTGGTGCCGAGCGCTTCTCGGCGAGCGTGAACGCAGCGCGAAGGTGCCCGTCGCCGAGGCGCGGGGACTGTGTCTCGTCGGCGTCGACTATCCGGAGGCCGACGAGCTGGCGGCGCGCAATGCGATCACCCGCGACGTCCGGGTCGCGACAACCGAAGGCGCACAAGGATGTTGCGGCGACTAGTGATGACAACGGCGGTATGCGTCGATGGGTGAGCGCCGTCCCGAGACGGTCGACAAGGCAATCGCCCGACTGCAGAGGGCTGCCGCCGCAGAGAAGATCGAGTGTGCCCGGTTGTCAGAGAACGAGGTGGCGTTGCGGGCAGACGGGGTGTCGAGCCTTGTGACGTTCGAGCCGGATGCCCACGCGTTTCGTCGCGAGGGACTCGGTGGACTGCGCCGCCGATCGACTGGTGCCGGCGACCGATTTCCGGGCGCCGGCAGGTTTCCGTTGAGCGACAGCGATTCCGGGGTGGGCTTCGGAATGAGGAGGTCGACGATCCTTGCCGGACGCGGATTGGAGTTGTCGACCGCGCTGGTGAGAGAGGCTGCTACCGGAAAATGGGAGCCGCAGCCCACGAACCGTGTGGGCTTTCTTGTCTACGACGAGTTGGTGTTGCACGGCTGGCATCAGCGGTGCAGCAAGCAGACGCTGGCACTGATTGCGTGTGTGGCTCTCGTGCTCACCGTGGTAATCGCCGTGCTTGCCGTGGCGTTTCTCGCCTGAGTCCGACCTGCTTGCTGCTCGTCTGATCGTCTGGCTGTCTGGGCCGTTACGCCGAATATGCGAGTGTCTGCGCGTAGTTGACGCGCGCGCCGAGGTCGGCAACGGCTGCCCGTGACATCACCGGGATCGCGGTGGTGTGGGCGACTGGTCCAGCAGACACGGTGATCTGCACGAACCCGATGGTGCGCTCCTCCTTCACCAGAAGAAACAGCAGGCCGAGTCCGCAGAACAGTACGGCCGTCACGATTCCCACGATGAGGGCCCACTGCGGGATCTCGTTGGTGGTGCGTGACATATCGACGAAGCTCCACCGCGACCCGGCCAGTGGTGCGTTGCCCGCGGGTGTGATGACCTGGCTGCGCGTGCAGTGGATGTCACCGATCGAGACGAGGATCGGATCGCTCGGCGGCGGTGCCGCAGCGTAGCTTCCCGGGGCAGGCGTCGGCGGCAACTCGACGTCGCTCCACGCGGGACCGGTTGATTCGGGCCCGCGAGGTTTCGGCGGATCGGGGTTCGGCGCGTCCGGGTAGCTCACTGTGTCACCGTCCTCACGGGGGTCACCGTCGTCACTGGGTCGCGGTCCTCACTGGCTGCCATTGCACAGCAACGGCAGCCTCGTCAGGGCGTCAAGATCGGAGTTTGTAGCCGTTCGAGTCGCGGACGCTGCCGGTGAACATCATGATGGCGTCGACGAGGACCCAGATCCCGACCGCGGGCAGGATGAAGAAGCCGATGAAAAGGAACGTCGTGATCCACCCGACGATCGTCAGCACGAGCTGTGCGACGCCGATGCCGGTATATCCGAGGTAGAACCGTCCCGCGCCGAAACCGCCGAGGAACAGTTGGAGCAGGCCCGCCGTGACCTTGGACTTGCTCGAGAGGGGCTCACCGGTGAAGGGGTCGCGTCCGTACGGGGCCATCGGATCCGCGGCGCCGGGGTAACCGGCTTGCATCCCGTACCCGGGGACCGCATATCCCTGAGCCCCGTATCCCTGGGCTCCGTATCCCTGGGCTCCGTATCCCTGAGCGCCGTATCCCTGGGCTCCGTAGGTCGGCGAACCGGGGGTTCCGTTCTCGTACGGGAGCGGCATGAACTGGTCGCCGGCGGCGGGACCGAACGGTGATGGAGCGCCGTAGGGCGAAGAACCGTAGGGCTGCTCGTTGCCGCGGGCATCCTGGTTCGAATTGTCGGGATAGCTCATGGCGCCAATACTCGCATGGACCCCCGACAGGTGTCGCCCCCCGGGTCTCAACGAATGGGCGTATGTCGTTCGGTCGGCTGACCTCAGGTTGCGCTGCGCTCGTCGTCGATGGCGTCGAACACTGCCTCGACGGTCTGCTCGTCGCCAACGATGTCGGAACTCTTGCGGCCCTCGGTCATCAGCCTGCGCCAGACCTGGGAGTCGAACTCCATGGGTTCGTTGCGTTCGAGGAACTCCATGACGACCTGCACGAAGCGTTCCGGGTCGTCGTGGAAGGGGAAGTGGCCCGAGCCGTGGAACGTCGACATCTCGCTGTGGCCGATCGCCGAATTCGCGAGCAGGGCGTGTTCGTAGGGGATGACGGTGTCGTCGTCGCCCCAGACAATCAAAACGGGCAGGTACTCGGTCAAATAACATCGGTCGAGCATCGTGATCGATTGCCCTCGCCAGTCGACCACTGCCCGCAGGGTGCGGAGGAATGCCGCCGATGCGGTGGGTGCCGCGAGATCGCCGAGGACGCGAAGCAGATCCTCGTGGTCGTTGAGCATGCGTTTAGGTGACAGATCATGCGGGAGGTCGGGGATTCCCGGAGGCGTTGGCGTTGCGGCGATCACGCTGACGCCCAAACGGAGTGCAGGCAGCACTCCCGGAACCCGTAGTGCTGTGAGTGCGCTGTTGACCAGTGGCAACGTCACCAGCCTCAGGGCGGGGTTGACCTCCCGGCTGACGCCGCCCGCGGCGACCAGGACGAGCCGCTCGACGAACCTGGGGAACTGGTAGCAGAACTGCATTGCGACGCCGCCGCCGAGCGAGTGCCCGACGACGGTGACCTTGCTGATGCCGAGTACCACCAGCAGATCGCGCATGCCGTTTGCGAATGCTGGGACGGAGTAGTCGGCGCGCGGCTTGTCCGATCGTCCGTGCCCCAAGAGGTCGGGTGCGATGACGGTGTAGTGCTGGGCGAGCATGGGAATGACTTCGTTCCACGTCGACGAGTTGTCGCCGATGCCGTGGATGAGAAGCAGTGCCGGTCCGCTCCCCGCGATCCGATATGCCCGTCGGTAGCCGTGGATGACCTTGTATTCGATGCGCATTTCAGTGTCGGAGACCGGGCGTAGGTTGGCAGACGACGAGCCACCGGAACGTTTGATTCCGCCGACTCGGGTCGGGGCTTCTGACACGACTAACTCCTCGCGTGATCACAACGGCGTGATGTCTCGGCTGGCGGCATGTGACCACAACGCCTTACCTCCGAGTAAACACCTGATAGGCGTTGTCTGCCCACCATGTTGCAGCGAGTTAACGTGAGCGCAAACGAGTGGGTTCGACCACATCGCGGGCGCCCGGGTGTCGATAGGCTTGCGGGCAATGAATCCGTTCGACATCGACGCGTTTCTGACCACGGGCGGGCTCGTCGGACTGTGCCTGCTGATCTTCATCGAAACGGGCCTGCTCATCGGTTTCGTGTTCCCCGGCGACTCGATTCTGTTCACCGCGGGCGTCCTTGCGGCTCAGCCGGAACCTTTCGCCCCGCTCTGGCTGTTGTGTGTGCTGGTTCCGTTGGCCGCGATCCTCGGCGACCAGTGTGGATTCCTGATCGGTCGACGGCTCGGCCGCGGAGTGCTCGAGGGCCGTCTGATGCGCACAATCGGACCGACCTACATCGAGCGGACGCACCGCTTCTTCGACAGGTTCGGTCCGCTGACCGTGTTCTTCGGTCGGTTCATCGGGATCGTGCGCACATTGACGCCGCTTGTCGCGGGCTTCAGCGGGATGCGCCACTCGGTGTTCACGTTCTTCAGCGTTCTCGGCAGCATCGTCTGGGCGGCGGGCATCATCGTCCTCGGCTACTTCCTCGGCTCCGTGCCGATCATCCGCGATCACCTCGAACTGATCATCGTCGCGTCGGTGCTGACCGTGGTGGTGCCCACACTCATCGAAGGCGCCCGACGGTGGCGCGCAGTGCGTCGGCTGAAGGGGGCCGACGCAGTCGGGGCCGGTGGCGACGCGCGGGTCGGCGACGCTGAGGGTGGCGGTTCTGGGACCGGCAGTTGTGAGACCGGCAGTTCTGAGGGTGACGGTTCTGAGGGTGACGGTTCTGGGGGTGACACCCCAGCCGGCGACGGCCATGAGGGTGGCGACTCGGACGTCGATGGACTGGGCGCGGGCTGCTCGGGAGAGTCGCAGAACTAGCATCGCGGGATCGCACACTCGATGCCCTCGCAGATGTTTACGCGTTTGTTCGTCGCGAAACGTAAAAATCCGACAGAATGACTTATCCACAAGCAAGCGTCGGGGTATCGCCGGGAGGCCCACCGGGTGGCAATATCTCAACGCACAACGCGCTTGACGAGTGAGGTCAGCAGCGCGGCCGGTGGGGTCATATACGGAGGGGTCAGGGGGATGCGGGATCAGATGTCAGTCCAGCAGAACAATTTCGGGCAGCAGAACGATTTCGGGCAGCGCAACGACTTCGGGTCGACGAGCGACCACGAGTCGCAAGCGCAGGTTCCCGCAGCATTTCGAATGTCCTCTGCGCGATCACGATCCGGCGCGATCACGGTGGTGACCACACCGCAAGGTCTGCCGACGCGCGTCCGCATTGATCGATCGCAGCTCGAGAAGAGGCCTGACGTCCTCGCCGACGAGATCCTGCGGCTCTGCAGGCAATCGGCGATGGCCGCCGGTATCCGTTGGCGCGACGAGCTTCTCGAGGCCGGGGCGTCGCGCGACGTCGTCGATGCAATGGGCTTGCCGACCACCGACGACCTCTCCCGCGCCGAGCAACTCGACGACGAGCGCGACGACGTCCCGGCGTCGTGGCTGCGCCGGGTGTGAGGCGAAGACGATGACGGGTGCAATGGACGAACTCGAAGCGCGCGCACGGGCTCAACTGGGTCACCTTGCCGACTTCGGCGACCGGCTGGCCGCGTTGAGCGTGCGGGAGAGTTCGTCGGACGGACTGGTGACGGCGGAGGTAGACGGCAGTGGGGCGCTGACCGGTCTGTGGTTGGAAGAAGGCGCCAGCGATCTCGGCGAGGTGCGGCTGGGCGAACAGATCGTCGCGACAGCACTTCTCGGTGCCCAACGTGCGTTTGCCGCACGTGCGGCGCTCACCGAAGAGTTCACCGCGGTCTTCGCCGAGCAGCTCGAGAGCCGATGACCGACACCGACGCAACGTCGGGAAATTCGATGGAACCTTTCGGGCGCAGGGCGCGTCAGATCCCCAAAGCTCGAAGAACCGCTCAAGCACAGATAGCCGCTCAAGCACAGAGAACCGTAAACCTGCAATCGCTCATCAACGAGGGGACCACATGGACAACGTGACGGTGACACCTGAAGTGCTGGAAGGCTTTGCGGCAACCAACGTGGCGATCGGCACCGCGGTAGGCGCGGCGGGCACGGTCGACGCAGCGGCGAACACCGCTGCGATGATCGGGGTGTTCGGGCTCATCGGTCAAGAGTTCTTGGCGGCTTTCATCACCGCTCAGGCCAACCACCTGGTCGGGGTCGGGAGCCTCGCGGCCGTCCACGCATCGACTGCCGCGAGCACGGTGGCCGCACTCGCTGAATTCGACGCCAACGACGCGGCCGGTGCGGCAGCAATTCGGTCGGTGCTGTGAGCTCGCCGCAACCCGCCACGGGTGGGCCACATCTGCCCGACGCGATCGACACGTCGATGCCCGATGTTCCCGCGGTCAACAACATGTCGATCCAGGACATGATCGACGCCACGCCTCTCGGGCCGATCCTCGATAGGCCCGTTGGTGAGGTACTCGCCGGACTCGGCCTGCCGCAGATTCCACAGTTCCCGGCGCTACCGCCCATGCCGGGACTTCCGCCGCTGCCGACGATAGACATCGGCATGCTGCTCAAGCCGATCACCGATCTCCTGGGCGGATTCGGAAGCGGCAACCTGGCCGGCGCACCGGTCGACCCGTCGATGCTCTTCGATAGCTTGTCGACGGTGCTCGACACCGCGATGTCCACCGCCACACAGGCTCTCGGTGTGCTCGATACCTTGTGGGCAGGCCAGGCGTCGCTGGGTGCGACGACAAAAACGGCGCAGGCGAGCGCCGACAGTGCCGCGCTGTCGACCCAGGGCGGGGTGATGTCGATCGACATCCAAGCCGCAGCGGGGATCGTGGCGGCTGGCCTCGCGACCGTGCAGGGGATCATCGCGGCGACGATCGGCAAGATCGCGGTGCTCGGGCCGGGCCTTGTGACGCCGGTCGGGCAGGGCGCCGCGGTCGCATTCGCTACCGAGGGTCTTGCCGAGGCGACTGCCGCGGTCGCGGTGACTCGGGCCCAATTGCTCGGCCCGACAACGCAAATGGTCGTCAACGGGGCCCCTGTCAACGTGACAGCCCCGCCGACGGCCGCAACATCGGCAGCGCAGTCACCGTTCGCGCTGGCCAGTTCGATCCTCGAGGCGGTCTCGCCCCTCGTCTCCACCGCGACACAACTGCCCTCTGCGTTGATGGCTCCTGTCAGCGAGATGCTCGGTATCGCCTCCGGCGACGGCGTCGACGCCGCACGTCTCGACCACCTCGTCGCCGGTGACGATCCCGATCTCGCAGGACCGCGCGGGGGATCGGGCGACGCCACTGTCGGCGCGGCTGGGATGGGTGCCGGCGCTCTGGGTATGGGGGTTGGTGGTCTGGGTGCGGCGTCGGCGCCTCTCGGGGCCGCACGGGCGGGCATGTCTGCCGGGATAGGGACCACCGAGCCTGCGTCGTTGACGCCGTCGCAGACAACTCGAACCGCCGGTACGACAACGACTCCCGTGCCGGCGTCAATGGCCCCGATGATGGCGGCGGGCGCGGCGCGCGGCGCAGCGGATGCCGCGGAGCACCACGAGATTCCTGACTACCTCGTCACCGAAGAACACGGTTTGGAGGTGGTTGGCGAGTCGCACGAGGTGGCTCCCTCCGTGATCGGTGATCAACCTGCGCAACCCGAGTCATCGCCGACACCGGATATCCAACTGCGCCTCTTGTGGCACGACTCCGAACTGGAGACCGAGCCGCAGAGTTGATCCGTCCTCTCGCCAACGACCACTGTCCGAGACACCTGGAGGTGTGCCATGCCGGATCCGAAACTCAGCGTCGACCCCGACGAACTGATTACTGCCGCAAGAGATCTCGACCGATTGGCCGATCGAATTGAGAAGTCGGTGATCAGTACCGCCGATCGGCGGACGGTTGCCACGGCTGGTCGCGACGAGGTGTCAGTCGCGGTCGCGGGTTCCTTCGATGCCGTCGCGCGCGGGTTCGACGCCGACGCCGCGTCGGGAGTCTTCGAACTACGCAAAATCGCTGCCACATTGCGCGCCCAGGCGACACGGGTCGTCGACGCCGACGACGCGGTCGCACGCGGACTGCGTATCTGAGTCGGGCTGCGAAGCCGCACGTCAAGACATCGAGTACGACAAGAGCTGCCGGCGAATACCGCTGTAGCTGAATACCGCTGTAGCAGTCAAGCTCTCGAAAGGAAGGAGTAGTGCAGTGACCGGTTTCACCGGCGTCATCTGGGACGCACGTACCACCGATCGGCTCGTGTCCGATCTCGCGTCCGGTGTCGGTCCTGCGTCCTTGATCGAGGCGGGGGGCGCGTGGGGTGCTGTCGCGAGCGAGATGGGCGACGCCGCAGTCGAATACGGCACCATCCTGGCGCGGATGGGGGGATCGTGGGCATCCACCCACGCAAGCGAGGCGCTCGATCGGCTGACCGCGTTGGGCGGCTGGTTTGCCGATGCCGCGGCGACCGCGGCGTCGAACGCTGTTCTCGCGCAGGAGCAGGGTGCGGCAGCAACAGTTGCGAGGCTGGCGATGCCCGCCGCCGGAGAGGTGGATCTGGTCGACGGACTGAGCGATCTCGCGAGGTCGGTGAGTGCGGTCGCGCCTGTCATCACGGGCGCTGCCGCCCACGCCGAGCGCGCCCGACACGACCAGCGCATGCGCGCGGCCCGCGTGATGGAGGCATACGAACAGGCTGCGACGCCCTCAGCGCAGCCGTGGCATGTCGAGGATCGCGCGCCGCTGCTGGTCTCCGACGCGGCACTGCTTGCCGAGCAGTCGGCGGCGAGCGCTGCTCGCAGCGCAGCGGACGCCGCGAACGTCGAGCCCCACACGGTGACAACAACAAACGCGACGACACGGCTGGCCGGGGGTGGATCGCCGTTCGGGCCAATGGTGCCGCCGCCGGTCACGGCCGGATACGCGGCGACGACCCTCGCGGCGGCCCCGCAGGCCACGGCGGCCGCTACGCCGACACCTACATCACGACCGATGCCATCGGAGTCGATGCAACCGCCCGTCGCCCCGTCGGTGGCTGCGACGACCGAGCAGCGTGTGACGCGAACAGTAGCGGTAGCCGCCGATCGCGGCGAACCGGTATGTGGCGCCGGGATCGCTCACGAGCCGCCTGCCACCTGGGCAGCCGCAGGCGTTGCGGTCACCTCGCAGGTGACGATCGACTCCGGCGTTGAATCGGGCTCGCCGACAATAGATCCCGCCTATCTCGAGCAGACCCTTCGGCTCGGGGAGGTGTCGACGCGATGATCTGGACAGCGACGCGAGGTGGACGAGTGGATGTCGCGACTCTACGCCGGGTCGGTGCGCGGTTCGGTGTGACCACCTGGCCGGTCGTGCTCGATCTCCTCGCCATCGACGACGATGCCGAGCGTGCGCGCGCCGCACACTCCGCGGCCGACGCCCGCATCGCCGAGCTTCGACTCGTCGATGACGTGGGCGATCCCGTGCCATGGCTTGCGACCGCACTGCGGGTACTCGCGCTGCCCGACCGAGAGTTGGAAATCCGCACATTCACCGAATCCGACACCGTCCGTGCGTGTCTCGCGCGTCGTGACGACCGCCACGTCTTCGCCGTGAGGAGCGGCGACACCATCGACATCACGGTCGTCGAGCTTCCTGACGTCGCCGCGGTCTCGGCGCTGGTACGTCGACACTGCACAGATCGCGGAGACGATGACAGGAGCGATCGGGGCATAGCGGACCAGAAACCCATAGCGCGCCCGGAACCCTTGGAGTTCGGTGCGCTCGCGTGTCCGTGCGACGAACTCGCAGATCGTCTCGGGCGCTGTCTGGCTACCGCTGAGGTCGCGCGAACACTGACGCGATTGGGTATGCCACCGGGCGATTCCGGCGCTGTGGCACGTGCTTTCGCGACGATTGAGCGTCGCATTGAAGTTGTCGCGGTCTCGCGCCGCGGCGGAATGCTCACGCAATCCCCGGGAGCGCTCGGCGTCATCGACACAGCGCGAGGTCGAATCGTTGCCGGTCCAAGTAGATCTCCCGACGGCAGGGTGTGGACCACGCTGTCGCCGGGTTCGGGTCATCGCATCGGTCAGGCCGTGGGTCTGCTGATCGAGACCCTTCCCGACGGCTGGTGGCCCCGGTGACGTCCGGGCCACTCGTTCGGGAAGCGACGTCGGAACCGATTCCGAACGTCGTGCACACCAACGGTATCTGAGTCGCGGATACCGCGAGGCACCGTGATCGGTGCTCAACCACAGGAGGATCAGGATGCTCAATCTCGGTGACAACGGCGGGGGAGCGGTCAAGGTCGACGTCGAATCGGCAATGGCCACAACGAAATCGGTTGCGGGGGTGGTCGCCGACATGCAGGAGACCATCGGTCGCATCGCACGGGCATCGTCGAACGGCGCCGCGTCGTGGCAGGGCAAGGCGTCGGCGGCCTTCACCGATACCCACGCCGACTGGAACTCGTCGGCGCTGGCGTTGCACAACGCGCTCGACGACATCCGGAACAAGCTCAGCAGCGGCTTTACCGGATACGAGGACAACGATGCTCAGGTCGCGGGTGGTTTCCAGCCCGGAGGCGTGCGGATCTGACGCAGGTGATCACGGCCAGTCACGCAACGGCACAACCACATTCGCGCTCGACACGTTCACGCTCGACACATTCACGCTCGGGGGCATTCGGTTCGAGCGATCAGAAAGGAATACAGACATGGGACAGATCGAATACAACTTTGCAGGTCTCGGCGATCTCAGCGGCAATCTCCAGTCGGAGTTCGCGCGGCTGAGCGACCTCGCCGACGAACTCAAGCGGCAGGTCCACTCGCTCGACGAGATCTGGACGTCGAATACTGCCAAGGCGTCGTACGAGCAGGCGCAGGCGAATTGGGACCGCATCTTCCTCCAGTCGCGCGATCAACTGTTCGGCCTGCACCGCGGCGTGCAGAACGCGTCGAACACGATGTCGGAGCTCGACGGCGCGATCGGGCGCGGTTTCGGCTCCATCTGAATGTGACGTCCCGAACGGGGGCGGGGCGGGGTGGGGCCTGCGGTTGTGCCTGCGTGGTCCCATACCCGCCCGCGCGAAACGCCGGCATGTTCGTTCCGGGGTGGTCGGTTAGAGTCTCAGGCGACAAGAATGACCGGCGATGCCTGTGCGGCGGGCGGCAATGACGTCGATGGAAGGACAACACGGTGTCGGCAGAAGGTTCCAAGAAGGCAATTCTCGCGGCACTCGCGGCCAACGCCGGTATCGCCGTGGCCAAGTTCGTCGGATTCGCGATCACCGGGTCCTCGTCGATGCTCGCGGAGGGTGTGCACTCCGTCGCCGACACCAGCAATCAGGGGCTGTTGTTGCTCGGGCAGAAGCGCGCAAGCCAGGAGGCCGACCAGCTTCATCCGTTCGGTTATGGGCGCGCCCGGTACTTCTATTCGTTCGTCGTGGCGTTGGTGATCTTCACGCTCGGTTCTATGTTCGCGATCTATGAGGGCATCGAAAAGATCACCCACGCAAACGATCACGGACTCGAGTCGCCGATCGTCGCGATCGTGATCCTGCTTGTCGCCATCTGCCTCGAGGGCTACAGCTTCACGACGGCCATGCGTGAATCGCGCCCGCTCAAGGGCGGTGCGTCGTGGTGGCGATTCATCCGCAACTCGCGGAATCCGGAACTCCCGGTGGTTCTCCTCGAAGACACGGGCGCGTTGATCGGTCTTCTACTGGCGCTGCTCGGCGTCGGGTTGACCATGATCACCGGCAATGCGGTGTGGGACGGTATCGGAACGCTGGCGATCGGCGTTCTGCTCGGCGTGATCGCGATCGTGCTGATCGTCGAGATGAAGAGCCTTCTGATCGGAGAGGGTGCGACGGTGGAGGAAGAGGTCGCTCTCCGCGAAGCGCTCGAGTCCGATGGGGTCGATCGCGTCATTCACATGAAGACCCAGTACCTCGGGCCCGACGAGCTCCTCGTGGCCGCCAAGATCGCGATCCCGGCCGGGACAGATGTGGTGGCGGTCGCGCATATCATCGACGACGCCGAAGCGAGAATCCGTACGGCCGTGCCACAAGCGAGGATCATCTATCTCGAACCCGACATTGATCGGGGCTCGGCGCAGCCCGCCGCAGATCGGGCCGACACGTCTTCGCGTTAAAGCCCTCACACCACCCGCGCAGTCGGTAGCGTGTGAATCCGCGATAACCGGAACGCCGGTTGCGTGAGCACACTGTCGAGTCGGGGGATCACAAGTCACTCCGACCCTGCGTCGGTCGAGAAGACGGACGACGCGTCGACGATGCTGACCTGACACTGCTGACCAGAAATGCAGGGAGAAGCGCTGATGGCCAACGCGTTCACACGCACCAAGTCTGTCGAGCAGTCGATGGCCGACACCGACGAGCCCGAGCACAGACTTCGCAAGGATCTGACGTGGCGGGACCTCATCGTCTTCGGTGTCTCGGTCGTGATCGGTGCGGGTATCTTCACGATCACCGTGTCGACTGCCGGCGACAAAGCGGGGCCGGCGATCTCCCTGTCATTCGTCATGGCCGCCATCACCTGCGCGCTGGCGGCACTCTGTTATGCCGAGTTCGCCTCGACCGTTCCCGTCGCAGGGTCCGCATACACATTCGGCTACGCGACATTCGGCGAGTTCCTCGCCTGGATTCTCGGCTGGGATCTGATCCTGGAGTTCGCGGTCGGTGCGGCTGTGGTGTCGAAGGGATGGTCGAGCTACCTCGGCAGCGTGTTCGGCTTCTCCGGCGGGACTGTCGACATCGGGTCGCACACCATCGACTGGGGTGCGATTGTCATCGTCGCGGTTGTGACAACACTGCTTGCTCTGGGCACCAAGCTGTCGTCGCGTGTCAGCGCCGTGATCACCGCGATCAAGGTCGGCGTCGTGCTGCTCGTCATCGTCGTCGGCTTCTTCTACATCAAGACGGCGAACTACCACCCCTTCGTGCCGCCTGCGGAACACGCGGCAGGTGAAAAGGCTTCTGTTGATTCGACGCTCTTCTCGCTGATCACAGGAGGAGGCGACTCGTCCTACGGGTGGTACGGCGTGCTCGCCGCGGCGTCGATCGTGTTCTTCGCGTTCATCGGATTCGACGTCGTCGCCACCACCGCGGAGGAGACCCGCAATCCGCGCAAGGACGTTCCGAGGGGCATCCTCGGGTCGTTGCTGATCGTCACAGTGCTCTACGTGCTGGTCACGATCGTCGTCACCGGCATGGCGAACTACAAACAGCTCGCGAGCAGCGGCGGTGACTCGAAGAACCTCGCTGACGTCTTCGCGTTGAACGGGGTCACCTGGGCGGAGAAGGTGATCGCCATCGGCGCACTGGCGGGCTTGACGACGGTCGTCATGGTGCTGATGCTCGGCCAGTCACGCGTCGCCTTCGCGATGTGTCGCGACGGTCTGCTGCCGCGCGGGTTGGCCAAGACGAGTCCGCGGTTCGGAACCCCCGTGCGGTTGACCGTGCTGATCGGTGTTGTGGTCGCCGTGGTCGCGGGATTCTTCCCGATCAACAAGCTCGAGGAGATGGTCAACGTCGGAACGCTCTTCGCGTTCATCGTCGTCGCCGCGGGTGTGCTGGTCTTGCGTCGGACCCGGCCTGACCTCGAACGCGGGTTCACCGTTCCCGGTGGGCCGATCATTCCGGTGCTCGCGATCCTTGCGTGCCTGTGGCTGATGCTGAACCTGTCGGCGCTGACGTGGATTCGCTTCGTGATCTGGATGGTCATCGGCGTGCTGATCTACGTGCTCTACGGAATGCGCCATTCGATGGTTGGCCGTCGCGAGCGCGGCGAGGTAGAGGGCGTTGCCTCGGACAAGGATCTGTGAGCGTCGCCTCGCCGGGCTCGCACGGCACCGCGTTCGCCGCTCGACGTGTGGCCAGCCATGGCCTTGTCTGCGGTATTAGATAGCCTCGTAGTGGAGTGACTTTCGGGTGCGCAGTTCGCGTGCCCGTTCAATCGGCGCGTCGGCGAACAGTCGGCGCGACACCCTCATACAGGCGCGTGCCCGGCGGCACACATCGGTGACATGCGATTTCACGGATAAGGGGAAGACATGACCATGGTGCAGAACGAGGCACCTCAGGTGGACACCAAGAACGGCATCGACTACAAGGTCGCCGACCTGTCGCTTGCCGAGTTCGGCCGCAAGGAGATCGGACTCGCCGAGCACGAGATGCCAGGCCTGATGTCGCTGCGTCGCGAATACGCTGACGTCGCGCCGCTGAAGGGTGCGCGTATCTCCGGTTCGCTGCACATGACCGTGCAGACCGCGGTGCTGATCGAGACCCTCGTCGCACTCGGCGCGCAGGTGCGGTGGGCGTCGTGCAACATCTTCTCCACCCAGGACCATGCCGCGGCAGCGATCGTCGTCGGCCCGCACGGCACCGTCGACGAGCCGAAGGGTGTTCCGGTCTTCGCGTGGAAGGGCGAGACTCTCGAGGAGTACTGGTGGGCGGCCGAGCAAATGCTCACCTGGCCCAATCCCGACGAGCCCGCGAACATGATTCTCGACGACGGCGGCGACGCCACCATGCTTGTGCTGCGCGGTGCGCAGTTCGAGCAGGCGGGTGTCGTCCCTCCTGCGGACGACGACGATCCTGCCGAGTACAAGGTGTTCCTCGAGCTGCTGCGCACCACGTTTGCCGAGGACAAGACCAAGTGGACGAAGATTGCCGAGTCGGTCAAGGGCGTCACCGAGGAGACGACCACGGGCGTGCTGCGGCTCTACCAGTTCGCTGCTGCCGGTGAACTCTCGTTCCCCGCGATCAACGTCAACGACTCGGTCACCAAGAGCAAGTTCGACAACAAGTACGGCACGCGCCACTCGCTGATCGACGGCATCAACCGCGGCACCGACGTGCTCATCGGCGGCAAGAAGGTGCTGATCTGCGGCTACGGAGACGTCGGCAAGGGTTGCGCAGAGTCGCTCGCAGGCCAGGGCGCCCGCGTGCAGGTCACCGAGATCGATCCGATCAACGCGCTACAGGCGCTCATGGACGGATTCGACGTCGTCACCGTCGAGCAGGCGATCGGCGACGCCGACATCGTCGTCACCTCGACGGGCAACAAGGACATCATCCTGCTCGAGCATATGAAGCAGATGAAGAATCAGGCCATTCTCGGCAACATCGGTCACTTCGACAACGAGATCGACATGGCAGGCTTGGAGACCTCGGGCGCGACCCGCATCAACATCAAGCCGCAGGTCGACCAGTGGGTCTTCGGCGACGGCAAGTCCATCCTCGTCCTCAGCGAGGGGCGACTGCTCAACCTCGGCAACGCGACGGGTCACCCGTCGTTCGTGATGAGCAACAGCTTCTCCAACCAGGTCATCGCGCAGATCGAGCTGTGGACCAAGAACAACGAGTACGACAACGAGGTCTACCGGCTTCCCAAGCACCTTGACGAGAAGGTCGCGAAGATCCATGTCGAAGCACTCGGTGGCACTCTGACCAAGCTCACCAAGGAGCAGGCGGAGTACATCAACGTCGACGTCGAGGGGCCGTACAAGCCCGAGCACTACCGCTACTGATCTACCCGCTGCTGATCCTCGCACTGCCGATGGATCAGAGCGGAGTCAGACGATGACGAGCCGGGGGCGTCGACGACAACTGTCGTGGACGCCCCCGGCTCGTTCGTGAGTGATCGCTCTCGCGCTCTACGTGCTGTAGGAGGGCTGAGCGTTGGGGCAGAAGTACCAGATGCCCTTCTCGTTGCTGAAGGTCGCCTTGTTGGTCTTGGTCTGGGTGGCCCGATCTCCGTCGGTCACGTGGGTCTCGACGAGCGACTGCGCGACGTCGCCGGTGACCTGTACTTCAGACATGCCGTCGAGAATCACCATGCCCCGGCCCTGCGGTGCTCGAATCCGGTCGCGTAGTCCGGTGCAGGTGGCGGACTTGATCTGATCCACGTTCCCGGTGTTGTAGGCGTCGATGTAGCGCTGCATCGCTGCACGAACCTCTACGGCCTGGGTGCCATCTGCGGGGGCGTCGGCAGAGTCGCCGTCCTGACTGCCCTGAGTACCCTCACCGCCCTGATCGGAGTCGTCGGGCGCAGCCTGGCTGGGCGACGCCGCCGCAACCGTCGGTGTCGAACTGTCGCCGCCCGAGGTGAGAGCCACGACGAGCACCACACCGAGTGCCAGGATCACGACGACGCCCGCTGCGATTCCTGTGATCAGGCCCCGATGCGGCGTCGACTTGGCGGTTTGCATGTGCGCGAACGGTGAATCCCAGCCGGGTGGTGGAACGGCCCGCTGCGGCAGCGGCCCCTGTGGTCCCCCCGGATACGGCTGGGCTCCCGGGTTTTGCTGGGCTCCCGGGTATTGCGGGGCTCCCGGGTACTGGGGAGCCCCTGAGTAGGGCTGGACGCCCGGGTACGGTTGCAGCCCCGACGCCGGAGCGGCGCCCGGTGGCGTCGTCTGAGGGAACGGCGCAGGCGCAGAGGGCGGTGCAGCCCACGGATTGCCGTCGACGTAGGCGGGTGAAGGCTGATCCGGTGACTGCTGGCCCGATGAATGCTGCGTGGTCGGGTACTGCCCCTGCGGCGGTGTGCCGCGTCCCGGTGTGGGCGGGTAGGTCATGAAGCTCCTTGGCAGATGGTGTCATCGTCGACGTTATCGAAGAGGCGAGCGGCTGCCCCAGTTCCGTCATTCATAGCGCCGTCGTTCACGCGCGCAGGAATTCGTGGGCGAGGATCGCGGGTGCAGTCATTCGTGCATCAGACGCGCAACAAGGCCCGCGGGTTCCACCGATTCGGGAGATTCTGTGCCGACCTCGATCCACGGCGACGCCCAGCTCTCCGCGGCGAGCTGTCGGTAGACGGAGTCGACGCGCATCTGCAGGTCGTCGTCGCGTTCGTATGCGTCACGTGGCCGTGACGGATCGGTTGCCGCGCGAGAGCGTGCGCGCTCCATCGCGACGGTTGCGGGCACTCCGAGCAGTAGGTGCTGGTCGGGGACGGGAACGTCGAATCTGCCGAACTCGAGGTCGGCGACCCAGCGCACGATGTCTCCGGATGCGTCCTGCCGTAGCCGTCCTGCGCTGTAGGCCGCATTCGACGCGACGTATCTGTCGAGGATCACAACGTCGGATTCGATGAGTGACGCGCGGATCTGTGCTGCGGCGTCGACGCGGTCGAGTGCGAAGAGCAGCGCCATGGCGTTGACGCTCTCACGCAGATCGCCGTGCTCACCGTGTAATGCCTCCGACGCGACGTCGGCGAAAATAGATGAGCCATATCGCGGGAACGTGAAGGTCGACACCGACGCGCCGCGTCGGGTCAACTCGTCAACCACGCCGGTGACCAGCGTGTTCTTTCCGGCGCCGTCCAACCCCTCCACTGCGATGAGCACTCCCACGATCGAATGGTAGGCGCCGAGGCGATGAGAAGGCGCCAGCCCGCCTCGGCGCGTCAATCACGACGGTTCGATCACGGAAGTGTCACCATTGGAGTCATGAAGCCTCGCATCCTCGTTGTGGACGACGACGCCGCGCTCGCCGAAATGCTAACGATTGTGTTGCGTGGTGAAGGTTTCGAACCCTTCGTCGTCTCCGACGGAACACAGGCGTTGACTGCGGTTCGAGAGGTTCGTCCTGACCTCGTCCTCCTCGACCTCATGCTCCCCGGGATGAACGGGATCGACGTGTGTCGGGTGTTGCGGGCCGATTCCGGTGTACCCATCGTGATGCTGACAGCGAAGTCCGACACCGTCGACGTCGTGCTCGGGCTCGAGTCGGGTGCCGACGATTACATGGTCAAGCCGTTCAAGCCGAAAGAACTCGTGGCGCGGGTGCGTGCGCGGCTGCGTCGCAATGACGAAGAGCCTGCCGAGTTGCTGTCGATCGGGCCGGTGGAGATCGATGTGCCCGCACACAAGGTCACCCGTGACGGCGTGCCCATCTCGCTGACACCGCTCGAGTTCGATCTCCTCGTTGCGCTCGCCCGCAAACCGCGGCAGGTCTTCACGCGCGACGTGCTTCTCGAGCAGGTGTGGGGATACCGGCATCCGGCGGACACTAGACTCGTCAACGTGCATGTCCAGCGTCTACGCGCCAAGGTCGAGACCGACCCGGAGAATCCCGAGGTCGTCCTGACGGTGAGGGGGGTCGGCTACAAGGCCGGCCCGCCGTGATCGGTCGTTCTCGACGTCGCGTCAACAGCACTCTCGGTCGGTTCACCCGCGCGGCAGGCGGCGTCGGCCGGACATTCGGCCGCATGTGGCGGCGTTCGCTCCAGTTGCGTGTCGTCGTGTCGACGCTCGTGTTGTCGTTCGTCGTGCTCCTCATCCTCGGGTTCGTGCTGATGAGTCAGATCACCGATCGGCTTCTCGAGGTCAAGTTGGGTGCCGCGACCGAAGAGGTCGAGCGTGCGCGCGTCGCCGTCGAACGTGACCTTGCGAGCGGCGACGGCAACACGTCCGTGCAGAACCGGCTGCGGCAGACGAGGTCGTTGCTGACCGACCGCGACGTCGACACCAGCCAGACGTCAGGATCTGTCGGCACCTTCGACAGCGTGCTCATCGTGCCGCGATCAGGCAGTGATGGTTCACAGTTCGGCGTCGGCCCGATCTCGGAGATACCGCGCAACCTGCGTGACATGGTGCAGGGCGGACAGGTTGCCTATCAGTACACGCGCGTGGCCGACGGTTCCGGCGGATCGATTCCCGCGCTGGTCATCGGCACACCGACCAACTCGTCGGTTCCCGGACTCGAGCTCTATCTGGTGTTCCCGCTGACCACCGAACAGAACACGGTCGACCTCGTGCGGGGCACTCTGCTCGCCGGAGGCGTTGTGCTGCTCGGCTTGCTCGCGGCCATCGCATGGTTGGTATCCCGGCAGGCCGTCATGCCTGTGCGGTCGGCGTCGAGAATTGCCGTGCGCTTCGCCGATGGGCGCCTCAAGGAACGAATGCCGGTGCGCGGCGAGGACGACATGGCCCGCTTGGCGATGTCGTTCAACGACATGGCCGAGAGCCTGTCCAAGCAGATCACCCACCTTGAGGAGTTCGGCGGTCTGCAGCGACAGTTCACCTCCGACGTCAGCCACGAACTCCGTACCCCGCTCACGACGGTCCGCATGGCCAGCGATGTCCTCTACGAGGGCCGCGACGACCTCGACCCCGTGCGCAAGCGATCCGTCGAGCTGCTCGACAAAGAACTCGATCGCTTCGAGACGCTGCTCAACGAGCTCCTCGAGATCTCCCGACACGACGCCGGAATGGCTGAGCTCGCCGCTGAACGAATGGACATGGCCATACCGATCGACGGAGCGCTCGCGACGGTCTCGCACCTCGCCTCCGACACGGGAACCGAGATCATCCTCGACCTACCGGCCGAACCCGTCATCGCCGAGATCGACCCGCGTCGCGTCGAACGCATTCTGCGCAATCTGCTCGCGAACGCCATCGACCATGGCGAACGCAAACCCATCACGCTCACCATGCGTTCCGACGGCGACGCCGTTGCCATCACGGTGCGCGACCAGGGCATCGGGCTGCGCCCCGGTGAAGAAAAGCTGGTGTTCAACCGCTTCTGGCGGTCGGATCCGTCGAGGTTCCGTCGGTCGGGTGGCACCGGGCTCGGACTCGCGATCAGCATCGAGGATGCCCGGCTGCACCAGGGGCGTCTCGACGCATGGGGCGAGCCCGGCAAGGGAGCGTGCTTCCGACTGACCATTCCGCTGATTCGCGGTCACAAGGTTCTCGGCAGCCCGTTGCCACTCAAACCGGTTGGCCAGCCGGTCCGCAGTTTGCCCGCGAAGTCGTCGACGAAAACGGTTGTTACGCGACTCGACGACCCCGGCACGTCTGACGCCGTTGGCGAGGACGACACTGCCGACAAGACCGACACCGCTCAGAGGACAAGCTCCGCTGACAAGGCAGACCTCGCCGACAGGGCCGACGCGAGCGACGGGGAGCAACGGTGATCGCGCGCGTGGGCGGTCGGACGTCACGACGATTCGTCGCGCTGATCGGGCTGCTCGTGACGGCGATCGTGCTCGCCGCATGCGGCGGCGTACCCGAGAGTTCGTCGCCTCAGCCCATCGAATCCTTCAAGCGCGAGGGACCGACGAACGCGGTTCCGGTTCCGCAGTCCGACATGGACCCCGAAGCGCTGGTGCGTGCATTTCTTGAAGCCACGGCGTCGCCGACGGATGGGCATGCGGCCGCGCGGCGATTTCTGACGGCACCGTCGTCGCAGCAGTGGGACGAGCGTGGCGACGCCATCATCCTCGACGAGATCAACACGTTCGTCGATCAGCGCAGCCAGAACTCGGTGCGCATGCGTCTGGTCGGCGACAACGTCGGAGTACTCAAGTCCAACGGGCAACTGCTGCCCGCCAGCGGGCGGGTCGAGACCACGATCAGCCTTGTCCGCGTGGGGGAGCAGTGGCTGATCGACGGCCCGCTGCCCAACGGCGCGATGATCGACAGGAGTCGGTTCGTCGCGACATACCGTTCGGTGTCGCTGTACTTCACCGATCGCACCCATCAGCATCTGGTGTCGGATCCGCGGTGGCTGTACGGCAACCAGGACGCCGACCCGACGGTCCTGCTCACCAGGCTGATCGCGGGCCCGGCAGAAGATCTCGAAGCGGGCGTCGACAACGGCTTCCCGACCGGGTCGTCGCTGCGCGGACAGGCTGCGCAGATCTCCGGCGGCGGTGTCCGCATCGAACTGACCGGTCTCGGAACCCTCGGCGTGCGTGACCGGACATCGCTTGCCGCTCAGATCATCTGGACCCTCAACGCCGCGGACATCGGCGGACCGTATGTGATCAACGCAGACGGCGCGCCGCTGGTCCCCGAGCGCAGCGCCGGGTGGCAGCCCGCCGACGTCAAGGCGTTCGACCCGCTCGCAACGCCCACCACCGATGTCGGGCTCAACATCGTGCGCGACGGCGCTCTGCTCAAGGTCACCGACACCGGGACCACGCCGTCGGGTGGATCGCTGGGTACCAGCCGCGACGTTCGCTCCGCGTCGATTTCGGCGGACGGCGACGAGGTGACGGCGGTCGTCGCAGCCCGCGGCGGACCCGGACTGCAACTCGTGTCGGGCGCTTATGGCGGTGAGGTCTCGCCGCTCACCTCGGGGACCTCGATCACGCGACCGTCGTTTTCGGGGAGCTATGGGAACGACACCGTGTGGGCGGTCGTCGACGGCAAGCCCGTTCGCGTTGTGCGTGATTCCCAGAACTCCAGCCAGATCGTTTCGACGGTCGACGCGGCGTCGATCGCACCGATTGCCCGTGGCCCGATCACCGAATTGCAGGTGTCGCCCGACGGCGTCCGTGTCGCACTCATCGTCGGCGGACAGGTGCTGCTCGCCGTCATCGCGACCAACGAGGACGGCCAGGTGACCCTGTCCGACCCACGAATCGCCGCGTACAACGTCGGCAATCAAGCTGTGTCGCTGTCGTGGGCCACGTCGACGACTCTCATGGTCGCCCGGGACGCCTCCGATTCGCCGGTGGTCCAGTTGCCGATCAACGGTGCTCCTGCATCCGGTCTGATCAGCGGAAACGTGGCACCACCGGTCCGCGCGGTCACTGCGGATGCCAGCAACGTCTACATCGGCGACCAACGCGGGATACTCCGACTCGGCAGCACCAACGGGCAGCCCGACCAGTATTGGACTGAGGTTGAGCCCGCGATGTCGCCGACTGCGATCCCCGTGCTGCCCTGAGCCTCTGGCGTCTGTCATGCGCCGGCGATGACGGCGACGAGGTCGACGCGTACGCCGTGTTCAGCGAGCACGCGGACTGATTCTGCTGCTGTCGCGCCGGTGGTCATCACGTCGTCGACCAGCACCGTCGCCGTGCGAGGTGAACGGTCGGTCCGCGTCGGCGGTGACCGGACGCCGACGCGCTGCGCGAGGTTTCGACGCCGCGCCCTGGCGTCGAGTCCCGCGGAGTCGCGTCCTCCGGGGCGGATGGTCAACAACGGACGCACCGACGTGCGTTGCCCCAACTCACCGGCTGCGCAGGCGGCGATGGCCGTGACGGTGTCGCCGCCGCGTCGTCGTGCCGCGAGCGGCCGCGTCGGAGCGGGAACGAGAGACAGCCGCGACGCGGGTGGGATCTCGCCCCAGCGACTCAGCGTGCGCAGTGCGTCGCCCAAGGCGTGCCCCAGCGGGGCGGCGAGATCGCGTCGGCCGTGTTCCTTGAGCTCGATCACCGCCTTGCGATGTGGACCGCGATAGCGCCCGAGCGCCCACACCCCGACACCGACCGGGACCCTGGGGGAGAGCATCACGGGAGCGTCGGCGAGAAGCGCCGCGCAGCGTGCACACCAGCGCGGTCCCGGAGCATCGCAACCGCCACAGGTCACCGGGATCATGAGGTCGACGCCGGCGCGTGCGATCGCGCGGACGTGCCGTCGGGCGATTCCTGACATGGACCCGAGCCTGCACGCTCGACCGAAGGACACCCGTGGTGCGGCTGCGATCCGACGCACAACTGTGGATTCATGTGAGCCTGTGGATATCTGCCGAGCGGGCACCCGCTGGGCCGTTGGTCCCGTGCTCGAATCAACGTGGCGACGAGCCGTCATATCGATGGCTAACAGGCAAACTTCCGACTACGGTCGAGGTTGCAGAAGGTAGCCGAGTCCCGGTACGGGAGGTGAAGCCCCTGACACTGGTTGTCAACCGCCGGTTGGCATGAATGAGTCGCCATTTCCTGACCTCAGTTGCCGCGAATCGTCTGGTGCTTCACGTAAGTCACAGCGGGTTCTCCTTGCGCACAACGGCTTTCGGGCTCTACAGACCTCGATGGGTTCCGTAGATCTTTCGACGAGATCGGGTGGTGGTAGCACACCCAGGAGGTAGTCGAATGTCGCAAGTCGTCCATCGCAAGGGTCGGCGTGAATCAAAGGTCGGTGCCACCACCGACGAGTACGACGCAGAATTCGCTTTTGTGCGGCCCCCCGGAACAGTCGAGTCCGACGAGCCGGCCGAACCGAACGCCACGGTCGTCTTCGCCGGGCGCAATGTCGAGATACCCGAGCACTACCAGATCTACGTCCGCGACAAGCTCGCGCGACTCGAGAGGTTCGACCTCAACGTCTACCGATTCGACGTCGAACTCAATCACGAACGCAATCCGCGGCAGTCCAAGGCGTGCCAGCAGGTGGAGATCACGGCCACCGGCAAGGGGCCTGTCGTCCGTGCGCAGGCATGCGCGGAAAACTTCTACGCCGCGCTCGAGGCCACTCTCGACAAGGTCGAGTCCCGATTGCGTCGGGTGAAAGACCGCAAACGCGTGCACTACGGCAACCGTCGGCCGCTCTCGGTGGCCGAGGCGACCGAGGTGGGGGCACCGCCACTGCGAGTCGACCAACTAACCGTCGACGAACTCCCCGGTGACCCCGGCACCGTCGACGGTGCACAAACCTGGGACGACGGCGTCGATGACCACACACCAGGACAGATCGTCCGCGTGAAGGAACACCCAGCCGTCCCGATGACCGTCGACGACGCCCTCTACGAAATGGAACTGGTCGGACACGATTTCTTCCTGTTCCACGACAAGGAAACCGATCAGGCTTCGGTGGTCTACCGCCGCCACGCCTTCGACTACGGACTGATTCGGCTCGTCTGATCGACAGCCACGGGGCACCGATCAGGCTCCCTTCAGGCGACGTCGGTACCATGGAATACGGCCTGCGTTCATGCACTCGCATGCACAGGCCGTATTTCGTGAGTAGTCGACATGAGTAAGGGACTCGATCCACGGTGCTGAACAAGCTGCTGCGCGTCGGCGAAGGCCGCATGGTCAAGCGACTCGATGCGATCGCATCGCACGTCGAGGCGTTGGAAGACGAGATCGCGTCGCTGTCCGACGACGAACTGCAGGCCAAGACCGGCGAGTTCAAGGATCGGATCGCCGAGGGCGAGACGCTCGACGAAGTGCTGCCCGAGGCCTTCGCGGTCGCTCGCGAGGCCGCGTGGCGCGTTCTCGACCAGAAGCACTTCCACGTGCAGATCATGGGTGGCGCCGCGCTGCACTACGGCAACATCGCCGAGATGAAGACCGGTGAGGGCAAGACCCTGACCTGTGTGCTGCCCGCCTACCTCAATGCGCTGTCCGGCGACGGCGTGCACGTCGTCACCGTCAACGACTACCTGGCAAAGCGCGACTCCGAGTGGATGGGACGCGTCCACCGCTTCCTAGGTCTCGAGACCGCGGTGATCCTGACCGGGATGACTCCCGAGCAGCGCAAGGTCGCCTACGCCGCCGACATCACCTACGGCACCAACAACGAGTTCGGCTTCGACTACCTGCGCGACAACATGGCGCATGCACTCGAGGATCTCGTGCAGCGTGGCCACAACTTCGCCGTCGTCGACGAGGTCGACTCGATCCTGGTCGATGAGGCGAGGACACCGCTGATCATCTCGGGTCCCGCCGAGGGATCGAGCAAGTGGTACACCGAGTTCGCGCGTATCGCGCCGCTGCTCGAGCGTGACGTCCACTACGAGGTCGACATCAAGAAGAAGACGATCGGCGTGCACGAGGCGGGCGTCGAATTCGTCGAGGATCAGCTCGGCATCGACAACCTCTACGAGGCCGCCAACTCGCCGCTGGTCAGCTATCTGAACAACGCGATCAAGGTCAAGGAACTCTTCCACCGCGACAAGGACTACATCGTCCGCAACGGTGAGGTGCTCATCGTCGACGAGTTCACCGGTCGCGTGCTCGACGGCCGTCGCTTCAACGAGGGTCTGCACCAGGCGATCGAGGCCAAAGAGGGCGTCGAGATCAAGGCGGAGAACCAGACACTCGCCACGATCACGCTCCAGAACTACTTCCGTCTGTACGACAAGCTCTCGGGCATGACGGGTACCGCGGAGACCGAGGCCGCGGAGTTCGACCAGATCTACAAGCTCGGCGTGCTCCCGATCCCGACCAACAAGCCGATGGTCCGCAAGGATCAGGGCGATCTGATTTACAAGACGGAAGAGGCGAAGTTCGCCGCCGTCGTCGACGACATCACCGAGCGCCACCAGGCGGGTCAGCCGGTTCTGATCGGTACGACGAGCGTCGAACGGTCGGAGTACCTGTCGCGTCAGCTCGCCAAGCGCGACATCCCGCACACCGTGCTCAACGCCAAGTTCCACGAGCAGGAAGCGCAGATCGTCGCAGAGGCCGGTCGACCCGCAGCGGTCACGGTCGCCACCAACATGGCCGGTCGCGGTACCGACGTCGTGCTCGGCGGTAACCCCGACATCATCGCCGACACCCGCCTGCGCAAAGCCGGACTCGATCCGGTCAACACCCCCGACGAGTACGAGGAGGCGTGGGAAGAGGCGATCACCGTCGCGCGCCGCGAGGCCGCGGAGGAAGCCGACGCCGTGCGCGATGCGGGCGGTCTGTACGTACTCGGTACCGAGCGCCACGAATCCCGTCGCATCGACAACCAGCTGCGCGGACGTTCGGGGCGTCAGGGTGATCCGGGCGAGTCGCGGTTCTACCTCTCGCTCGGCGATGAGCTCATGCGACGCTTCAACGGCGCGGCGCTGGAGACCATCATGAACCGCGTCAACCTGCCAGACGACGTCCCGATCGAGGCGAAGATGGTCACCAAGGCCATCCGCAGCGCACAGACCCAGGTTGAGCAGCAGAACTTCGAGGTCCGCAAGAACGTCCTCAAGTACGACGAGGTGATGAACGAGCAGCGGAAGGTCATCTACGCCGAGCGTCGCACCATTCTCGAGGGAACCGAGCATCGCGAGCAGATCATGCAGATGATCGCCGAGGTCGTCGGAGCGTATGTCGACGGCGCAACCGCGGAGGGCTACGCCGAGGACTGGGACATCGACGAGCTGTGGACCGCCCTGCGCGCGCTCTATCCGATCGAGCTGGACCCACGAGAAGTGGTGGGCGAGAACGAGTTCGGTGAGCGTGACGACATTTCGGCCGACGAGCTGAAAGAGATCCTCGTCGACGACGCGCAGAAGGCGTACGAGAAGCGCGAGGATGAGATCACCGCGATCGGCGGCGAGGACGCCATGCGGCAGCTCGAACGCACGATCCTGCTCAGTGTTCTCGACCGCAAGTGGCGCGATCACCTCTACGAGATGGACTACCTCCGCGAGGGCATCCACCTGCGCTCCATGGCGCAGCGTGACCCGGTGGTCGAGTACCAGCGCGAGGGCTACGACATGTTCGTCGGGATGCTCGAAGGCCTCAAGGAGGAGACCCTCCAGTACCTGTACAACGTGCAGGTGCAGGCCGAGCCCGCTCCCACTGTCACACCGGCTTCCGCTGCGACGACTGCCGCCGCGGCCGCCGCACGCCAGCCCGCGATGGCGGGTGCGGCGGCGTCGGGCAACGGGGCATCGCAGAATGGCGCGTCTGGCAACAGCGAGGCACCGGCCGCATTGCGTGCTGTCGGCGTCGACGCCGAGTCCGACGTCCCGATGACGTACTCCGGGCCCGACGAGGACGGTGGCACGTCCGTGCACTCGGAGGAAGAGGAACTCGACGATCCGGCACTCGTGGCCGCGTCGCGTCGGGAGCGTCGGGCCGCCGCGCGTGCCAGCGGAAAACGCGAGGGCGCGAAGCCGCCGAAGTCCAAGCGACGTCGACGCTGAAAATTCTCTGACGTTCATGGAACCGGACGTACCTCGCGTGCGTCCGAGTTTCCATGACCAACACCTACACTGATCAGCCGTCGCATATCGAAGCGAGTCCGGCGTCGAGTCGTATCCGGATAGTGCCCGCGCCCGACTACGAGACGCGCGGGTCCCTGACCGGCTCGACGCGTGACGAGAGGTCCGCTGCCGCCCCCGCTCGCCGCGCGCCGGAGATGCCGGGCGCCAGTACCCGCACCGCGGCTCGTGCGACTTCCCGCACTGGTTCCGGCGCAACCGCCATTGCGGCGCGGGACTTCTCGGTCGGCACGCTCACGATGATCTTCGAGGTCATCGCGCGCCGCAGGCCCGCATCGCATCTGCAGCATCGGGTCGGAATCCAGGTCGACGACCAGATCGACGCCCTCGCGCGGGCCGGGGCGGCGGGCCACGACATGTGCATCCCCACCGTTCGACGCGTCCACGTCCAGATGTGCGACGCGGGATCGGCAGAGATCTTCGGGACGTACTCGCGGCAGGGCAGGTCGCGGGCGTTCGCGGGGCGTATCGAACGCGTGCCGTGCCGGGTTCGCGTAGCTGGGCAGGCGGCTCGTGGTCGCTACAGTCCGGTGGCGACCCGCGTCGAGTATCGCTGGCAGCTGGTCGTCCTGACACTCGGATGACTACGTTCGCGGGGCGCGCCCATGCGATGCGGCGGGTATCGCCATCGCGATGTCGGCGACGGTGTCCGCGGCGCTAGGATCATCGCGTGGCGAACCGGCTGTCTCCGCGCGAGGCGATCTCCTACTTCCTCGACGGCGCAGGTGTCACCAATCACCTCGGTGCCGTCATCGTCTTTCCCGGAACCAACGGCAAGAAGCGTTCCGCGGCAAAGGATCTCGCGACCAGTCGGACACGCGGAAAGAAGTCGGAACCACCCGTCCTCGACTATCCGGCGCTGGTGCGGCTCGTCGAGAACCGACTGCAACTCGTGCCGCGGTATCGGAAGGTGGTCCTGGAGGTCACCCTCGGGCTGGCCCGTCCGGTCTGGGCCGACGACCCCGACTTCGACATCAATTTCCACATCCGCCGATCGGGCCTGCCGTCGCCGGGAACGATGGCCGATCTCGAAGATCTCGTCTCCCGCGTGATGTCGCGGCCCCTCGACCGCAGCCGACCGCTGTGGGAGATGTATCTGATCGAGGGACTCGAGGACGGCGGGTTCGCGATCCTGACGAAGTCGCATCGCTGTCTGATCGACGGCGGTGGCGCCGAGATGAGCGAGCTGATCTGCGACGACGAACCCGACGTCGCCGCACTGCCCGTGGATGTCTGGATGCCCGGGCCCCCACCCGGTTCGGCGTCGTTGGCGGTCAGTGCGCTGGCCGAGGCGTTGGCGCGCCCGGGAGAGCTGATTGATTCGGTCATCGGTGGCAACGGATTGCTCGGTGAGGCGAAGTCCGTGGTGGTGGGTACGGTCCGCCGCGCAGGACGCCTGGTGCAGCAGCTCACGGATTCGGCACCGTCGAGCCTGTTGAACGCGCCCGGGTCGTCGACCCGCACGTTTGTCTCGGCGTCGGTGCCACGGCGCGATGTCGCGAAGATCGCCGAACGCAACGAATGCACCGTCAACGACGTCGAGCTCGCGATCATCACGGGTGCGATGCGCCATTGGCTGCTGTCCATCGACGCGGAGGGTCGGTTCGGCGACACCGTGCGGGCGGTGCTTCCGCTCGGCGCGCGACAGTCCGGGGTACTTGCGCACGAGGAGTCACCCGAGACGTGGATCGTCACCGACGAGCCGCGGTTTGTCACCGACCTCCCGGTTGGGGAGTCCAATCCGCTGGTCCGACTCGCTCAGGTCGCGGGGCTGGCCAATCGCTATGCGCAGTCGTCACGACGCGTCTCACCGTCGACGCAGCCGTTGCTGAGCGAGCTGGGTGTCATACCGTTCGCGGAACTCAGTTCGCGCGCGTTCCGGTCACTCGACCGCCGCGGGTACAACGTGCCGGTCGCGATGAACACCGTGCCGATTCCGCCCCAGTACGTCTCGGGCCACAAGGTGTCCAACCTGTTCGTCGTACCCGGCCTGGTCGCCGGACGCGCGTTGTCTGTCGGCGTGTGCGAGTATGCGGGGTCGATCGAGTTCGGGTTCACCGCCGATCGTGGTGTGATCGACGACCCCTCCCTCATCGGCGACTACGTCCGCGAGTCGTACGAGGAACTCGCCGACGCCCACTAGTGTTGGCAGCGGAATCCAGGTAAAGCGCGGAATCCAGGTAACGCGCGGAGGATGTCGTAGGAGGAAATACGCGGTGAGGGTCTACTTTCCGGCGACGCTGACCATGCTGCTCGAACTCGACGAGACCGGGGAGTTCCGCCCGATTGGCGGGACGGGTTTCGCACTCACCCCGGCGTTGCGCGAGTCGTACCTCTCCGGTGACGACGAGGAGTTGGCGGAGGCGGCGATCCGCGAGGCCGCGCGTGCGTCGCTGCGCCTGCTGGCCGGTGAAGCCCCCGAGCCGGGCGACCCCGACGCGGAGGCCGACCTCGAAGCCGACGAGGCGACTGCCAAGCCCGGCGACACACCCCGCCTACCGCCTCGTCGTGCCGTGGTTGCCGCCGACGTCGACGGAGCCACACTGCGTCCCGACCTCGACGACGCCGTCGTGAAGGTCTCCGGTCCGATCGCGAAGTCGGCGATCGCGTCTGTGCTGGTCGACGGCGCCGATGCCGAAAGTGCTGTCCGTAACGCCGTCGTGGTCATCGACGCCGCGGACATGGGCGACCTGGACGCCGAACTCGCCGTCGGCGACGTCGAAGACCACGACCTGGGGTGGTACGCGACCCAGGAGCTACCGTTCCTCCTCGAACTGCTCTGAGGCTTTTGGACTGCTCTGAGGCTTTTGAACTGCTCTGGGGCTTTTGAACTGCTCTGGGGCTTTTGAACTGCTCTGGGCTCTGAACTGCTCTGGGGCTGTCCCGGAGTCCACTCATTCCCTAACCTACGGTTCCGTAGGTTAAAGTTGTCGCGTGAGGTCTTCGGGGCCCCGATTGCGGGCTCCGTCCAACATGCGGTCGCACGACGAGGAGTGGGAACGGTGAACCTGCGGGAGCTGCGGGAACGGTTTGAAGAGCCGGTGTCGGGGGTGGCAGCGCGTAGTCGTGGGGCTCGGTGGGCACGCGCTGCGGTCGCGCGGATCACCACGCCGCTGTTGCCCGACGACTATCTCCACCTGGCCAATCCGCTCTGGTCGGCGCGTGAACTGCGCGGCCAGGTGGTGTCGGTGACTCCGGAAACCGACGACTCCGCCACCATCCGTATCAAGCCGGGGTGGGGATTCACGCTCGACTACGCGCCCGGGCAGTACATCGGAATCGGAGTGCTCGTCGAGGGGCGTTGGACGTGGCGGTCGTACTCGTTGACCTCGGTGCCGGATCTGACGCGCACCGAGGGCACCATCGCGATCACGGTCAAGGCCATGCCCGAGGGTTTCCTGTCGACGCACCTGGTCAAGGGACTTGAGCCGGGTACAGTCGTGCGATTGGCCGCGCCCAAGGGTGAGTTCGTTCTGCCCGAGCCACTGCCGGGCAAAGTGCTTTTCCTGACCGCTGGCAGCGGACTGACCCCGATCATCTCGATGCTGCGCATGATGCGCCATCGCGGACAGTCGACAGACGTGCGCGTGGTGCACTCGGTGCCGACGCCCGACGATCTGCTGTTTGCCGACGAACTCGTCGAGATGGAGAAGAGCGGACTCATCGACCTGCACGTGCAGTACACGAGGGCCGACGGCAAGGTCACCGCACATTCGCTCGACGAGCTCAGCCCCGACTGGCGGACACGCGAAACGTGGGCGTGTGGGCCGGGCGGTTTCTTGGAAATGGTCGAAGCGGCGTTCATCGATGCAGATGCCTCCGATCGCCTGCACATCGAGCGATTCGCTCTCGAGCGTGGCGCGGTCGGCGCGCAGGGCGGGACCGTCACCTTCGGACGCACGGGGCAGACCGCGGAGGTGGACGGCGCGACAACCCTGCTCGAAGCGGGGGAGCAGGCCGGTGTGTTGATGCCGTTCGGATGCCGCATGGGCATCTGTCAGAGCTGCGTGGTCATGCTCGACAAGGGGTGCGTGCGCGATCTTCGATCCGGCGACGAGCATGTCGCGGGCGAACGAATACAGACCTGCGTGAGCGCTGCCGCGGGTGACTGCACACTCGATGTATGACGAATCGCCGAAATCCTCGGCGAATGCGCAGCTCACGAGCGTTTCGGGCGCCTCGGCGCCTGTGTTCCCCGTCGCCGGGTTGGTCGACGCGTTAGGCTCTGTGGGCGAGGCTGTCGACCACGGAGGTGGATCCGCGTGCGAGCTGAACTGATTGAACTGACCGCGACGAGTGATGTCCCGGTGCTGACCGATGGCACCATCACTCTGCGGGCACATCAGACCGACGACGTCGATCGCATCGTCGGATATGCCACCGATCCCCTGACGATGCGATGGGCCAAGATGCCATCGCCGTACGGTCGATCCGACGCCGAGCGGTTCATCATCAATGCACTGCAGGGATGGCGCAACGGGACGTCGATGATCTGGGCCATCGAGCACGACGGCCGGTTCGCCGGAAGTATCGATCTCCGTGGGCCCGGCCGGATCGTCGACATCGGTTTCGGGTTGCATCCCGATGCTCGCGGTGAAGGCCTCGTGCGGCGCGCGATGGTGTTGGCGATGCAGTACGCCGTCGACAACCGCGACGTCGAGGTCGTGCGCTGGGAGGCCGCCGAGGGCAACCTCACCAGTCTGCGCGCTGCGCACGCCGCGGGATTCACTCTGGTCGGTCGGCTTCCCGACTGGCTCGAGATGAACAGCGGCGTCGTCGACGCCTGGTGCGGCAAGTGGCACGCCGGCGAGAGTTTCGAACCCAAGACCGTCTGGCACGCAACGACTTTCGAAACCGAGCGGTTCCGCCTGCGGCCCCTGGAGGCCAAGGACGACGAGCGCATTCGAGAGACGCTCGACGACCCGATCTCGCGCAAGTACCTGTTCGGCAGGCCCGACCCGCTGACCGTCGAACATGCCGCGGCCGAGCGCACCAGGAAGTGGTGGACCGCTGCGCGAGGGGAGACCTGCACCTGGGCCGTCGCCGACAAGGAAACGGACCACTACCTCGCCGACATCTCGCTGTTCAAGATCGATCCGGTGGTCGGCGCCGAGATCGGCTTCTACACGCATCCCGAGGCGCGTGGTGCCGGCGTGCTCGGCGAGGCGTTCCCCGCGTCGGTGCGGCACAGCTTCGACGTCCTCGGTCTGCGCAGGCTGACGATGTTCGCGGCCGACTCCAACGAGGGCAGCAAACGCCTTGCGCTGCGCGCGGGCTTCAACGAGTTCGGCACCCAGCCGCTTGCCGCGAGCTCGGCGGGCAAGATCGAGGATCTACTCGGGTACGAACTGCTCGCCGACGCAGGCGATCACTAGCGCCTCTGTCCCCGAAAGCTGGGGCTTTTGGTGGGTGGCCAAACCGGGACAATGGGATAAACGCAGCGGACCTGCCGCCACGCTCCGAATTCGGGAGAACCAATGGCATCCCAGAACAGTGCAGGTGCCGTAGCGGTGGCGAACGTCGACCTCTGCATCGTCGGCGCGGGAGTAGCGGGCTTGAATGCTCTCGCTGTGGCAACCGAATACCTCGACGCGGGCGCTCGGGCGGCTCTCGTCGATCGTCGTCCGGATGCGGGTGGGATGTGGAACGACACGTATTCCTATGTCCGGCTTCATCAGCCATATGAGTTCTTCACTGCCGGCGACATCGCCTGGAGGCTGCGTCGTGCGCCCGACTACCTTGCGACCAAGCCAGAGGTCCTCGATCACCTGCGGTACTGCCGCGACGTTCTCGCGGAACGAGTCGCGCTCGACGAGTACTACGGATGGACGATGGACCGATTCGATGAACACGCAGACGGCGTGCGCGTCCATCTCAGCGACCCCGCGGGTGGGAAACTCGTCCTCGACACGCCGATCCTGATCAACGCGTACGGATTCAACGTGACTCCGAATCAGCCTCTCGCGCTGAGCAGTTCGCAGGTGAAGTCGGTCTCGCCCGACTTCTTCGACTTCTCCGAGAATGACTTCACCGACACCAATACGCCGGTCTGGATCATTGGCGGCGGCAAGACCGCCATGGACACCGCCTATCTGATCACCACCAGAAATCCCGGACGTGAAGTGCATCTGGTGGCCGGTGCCGGGACGTTCTTCAACAATCGCGAGGCTGCTTTCCCAATCGGAATGCGCAGATGGTGGGCAGCCAAACCCGCCAGCCAGGTCTTCACCTCGTTTGCCGACATGTACGACGGGACAAATGATCAGCAGGTGACCGCCGCCTACCGCGCGCGGTATGGAATCAGCCCGATGCCCGAGTCGCGTCGGTTCTTGAACGGCAACCTCTCACCATCTGAATGCGACGCCATCTCGGCTGCGCTCAGCGGCATTGTCACTGATTACCTTGTCGACGTCGTCGATCGAGATGGCATGCCGCAGCTGGTGTTCCGTAGTCATGAGGAGTTTCCCGTCGTCCCGGGGAGTTGGGTCGTCAATTGCACCGGCTACATCCTGCGTGAGCGTTCAACCGACGATCCCTACGTTTCGGAGGGTGGTCGGGTGCTCACCATCAACTCCGGATCGGCGATCGTATAGTTCTCCACATACGCCGCCTATTTCCTCACCCACCTCGCCTTCCTGGGCAAGCTCGATTCGGTGCCGCTCTACCAAACCGATATCGGCGTGGTGGCGCGCCAACATTCACAGGCCGCGGTCGGTATCAGTTGCTGCCTTGCGATGTACAACATCGGGCTGATCGCCGACGAGGTCCCGCTCAAGGTCTTCACCAACTGCGGTGTCGACTTCGACAAGTGGGCTCCGATGCCGCTGCGCCTCGCGGCGTCGACCCGATTCATGCTCACCCGTCGCCGCAAGCGTGAACACTATCGCCGCGCGCTCGACATCGCGTCGCAGCGGCTGGGGTTCGCATGCGGGCCACTCGTCGGGGCGACTGCGTCCTGACCGTTGCGATAAACCTCACTGCCGTTCGCCACAGAACACCCGCCATTTGGTCTGGACAGTCCGATGCCCGTAACCTACGCTTACGTAAGTTACGGGAACGTAGGCGTAGCCGACTCTCCCGTCGCCCCTGACCATCCGCGACCAGTGAGGACGCCCATGGCGATCACCGACATCCCGGAGTACGCACATCTGAGCAAGGCTGACATCGAAGAACTCGGCCGTGAACTCGACAAGATCCGTGCCGAAATCGAGGCAGACCGAGGGGAGCGGGACGCGCGGTACCTGCGCAACACCATCCGCTTTCAACGCGGCCTCGAGTTGGTCGGCCGCGGACTGATCTTCGGTTCGACGCGTCGCTCGTGCTGGTGGGCGGGCGCGACGGCGCTCGGCGTCGCGAAGATCGTCGAGAACATGGAACTCGGCCACAACGTGATGCACGGGCAGTGGGATTGGATGAACGATCCCGAGGTGCATTCGACCACGTGGGAGTGGGACAACACCGACCCCTCGGCCCACTGGAAGCACACGCACAACTACATCCATCACAAGTACACCAACGTGCTCGGCATGGACGACGACGTGGGCTACGGACTGCTCCGCGTGACGCGCGACCAGCGGTGGCGTCCGTTCAACTACGGCAACCTCGTCTACAACACGCTGCTCGCGCTCTTCTTCCAGTGGGGAGTTGCCGCGCAGCACCTGGAGATCGGCAAGAAGCGTCGTACACCGGAGGCCAAAGCGCAGTTCCGCCGCGACCTAGCCGACGTCGGCAACAAGATCGGTCGCCAGGTCGGCAAGGATTACGTGATCTACCCCGGTCTTGCGGCTGCGGCAACCGCCGCGGTGACCAAGGGAGACGCCCGGGCGTCGGCTCGCGCGTTCGGCAAGGCAGCCACTGCGAACGCGCTGGGCAACGTCATCCGCAATGTGTGGAGTAACGCCGTGATCTTCTGCGGGCATTTTCCCGACGGTGCGGAGAAATTCACCAAGCAGGACGTCGACAGCGAGACGCAGGCCGAGTGGTATCTGCGACAGATGTTGGGATCGGCCAACTTTCGCTGCGGATTCCTGCTCGCTTTCATGAGCGGAAATCTCTCGTACCAGATCGAGCACCACATCTACCCCGACCTCCCGAGCAACCGGCTCGCCGAGATTGCCGTTCGCGTCCAGGCGCTCTGCGACAAGTACGACCTGCCCTACACGACGGGGTCGTTCCCGCTGCAGTACGCGAAGTCGTGGCGAACGATCGCCAAGCTGTCGTTGCCCGACAAGTACCTCAAGGCGACTGCCGACGACGCTCCCGAGACGGCGTCGGAGCGTCGATTCAAGACCGGACTCGACGAGGGGGTGCGCCTCGAGTCGGTGGTCGATCCGGTGAGTGGACGTCGACGCGGGCTGCGTAGTGCGATTCGGTCGCTGCGTGATCGGCGTCGAGGACGTGCGGCAGCGCCGACGGTGGTTACAGCACGTTCAACGCGCGCTGCCTGATCGTGAATACGGCGACCTCACGCTGCCTGCGGTTACTCGCGGGTAGGGTGGGTGTCGCACACACGCCGCGTGCGACATAATGGAGTGCAATGGCTATCACCGACATCAATGAATACGCACATCTGACTGACGCGGATGTCGAGGCCCTCGGCGCCGAGCTCGATGCTCTGCGACGAAAGATCGAGTCCGAACGCGGCGAGCGGGATGTGCGTTACCTGCGCAGGACCATCCTCGCGCAGCGCGCCCTCGAAGTTGCCGGTCGACTCGCGTTGTTCGGTTCGCATCGTCGTTCACTGTGGTTGCTCGGCACCGGTTCGCTGGCGTTGGCCAAGATCATCGAGAACATGGAGCTCGGCCACAATGTGATGCACGGGCAGTGGGACTGGATGAACGATCCCGAGGTGCACTCCACGACGTGGGAATGGGACATGGTGTGCGCGTCCCCGCACTGGAAGCACTCGCACAACTACGTCCATCACAAGTACACCAACGTGCTCGGCATGGACCACGACGTCGGTTACAAGGTCCTTCGGGTCACGCGGGACGAGCCGTGGGAACCGCGGCGCCTCCTCCAACCCTTCATGAACCTGTTTCTCGCGCTGACGTTCGAGTGGGGGATCGGGCTGCACGATCTCGATCTCAGCGAGTACCGCGCGGGCGAGCGTCCGCGTGAGGTCACGATTCCGAAACTCAAGCTGTTCGCGCGGAAGATCGGCAAGCAGGTGGGCAAGGACTTCGTTCTGTTCCCGGCACTGACCGGCCCCAACTTGATGCATACGCTCACGGCCAACCTCACCGCCAACGTGATCCGCAATCTGTGGGCCTACGTCGTGATCTTCTGTGGTCACTTCCCCGACGGCGCAGAGAAATTCACGGTCGACACCCTCGACGACGAGACGCCTGGCCAGTGGTACCTGCGGCAGATGCTCGGCTCCGCGAACTTCAACGCCGGCCCGGCGATGGCCTTCATGTCGGGCAATCTCTGCTACCAGATCGAGCATCACCTCTACCCGGATCTGCCGAGCAACCGCCTCGCCGACATCTCGGTGCGCGTGCGCGAACTCTGCGACAAGTACGACCTCCCCTATACGACGGGATCATTGTGGGTCCAGTACTTGAAGACGCTACGGACCATCAACAAACTCGCACTGCCCGACCGCTTCCTGCGTGATTCGGCCGACGACGCACCCGAGACCGCGTCGGAGCGACGCTTCGCCGGTCTCGACCAGGCGATGGGTCTCAAGACGGCTATCGAAGAGGTTCGCCGCAGGCGTCGGATGCGTCGCCGGGCGCGCCGCTAGTCACACGCTCGTCGGTGGTCACACGCTCGTCGGGTGGTCACACGAGAGCGTGGCTCATCGGCCGGCGGTGACCCAGTCGCTCGTCGATCGCGCGAGTCGTCGCGACACGAATGCCAGGCTGACGACGCAGACGGCCGCAACGGTCACTGCCCATGGTGCGAGGTCGTGGATCACGAGCACGCCGCCGACGACGGCTCCCGCGAACATGGTGGCGATCGACATCCCCCTGCGGCCGGCTCTGCTGCCGCTGCCGGTACCCACGCGGCTGTCCCCGAACACCCCTGTGATCGTCAGCGTGAGAACTGTCGTCGTGAGGTCGGGAACGGCGAGGCCGCGCGCGAGGGCGTTCTGCAGTCCCATCGCGGCGGAAACGAGTGCGATGAGCGTCGCCACGATTCCCGTGTGATAGGGATGCGGGAACGTCCACGCGACCACGCCCGCGACGATCATGAGTACGGCCTGGGTCGCGAGCGCGGTTCGCAACTGCTTGCCGCGATGCCCGTCGTGGATGCGTAGGATTCGTCCGCCAAGCGCGGCTCCACAGGCGAACGTCAGCAGCGACGTGATCGAAGCCCATGCTGCGAAGCCCGCGGCACCTGCCAAACCGAAAGCGAGGAAGACGACGTTTCCGGTCATGTTCGCCACGAACACTCTGCCGAGCGCGAGATAGCTGAAAGCGTCAACGACACCGGTCACGAAGGTCATGGCCAGCAACATCGCGGGCAGGGGGCCGTGCTTGCCCTGCGCCGGTGGAGCTATCGTTTGCCAAGCTTCGCGCGCGTGATTGCTGATGGTTGTCGCCATGTTGCCTCGCTCCTACCCGGCTTGTGTGTCTTGGCGTAGCCGTGCGTGTGCGGTCACTCCCTGTAGCGGATGGTTGCGCTCGCTGATTGCGAAGACGGCCCACAGTGCCATGCCGGCAATCGCCGTGCCTGCTCCGGCCGCGCACACCAGTACCCATCCACCGGCCTGGTATGCCCACGCGCCGAAGGCCGATCCGAGCACCCCGCCTGCGAAATAGGCGACCATGTAGGCGGTCGTCAAGCGGGATCGTGCTTCGTCGTCGAGCGAGTACACGGCGGCCTGGTTCGCGATCTGGACGCCTTGGACGCCGAAATCGAACACCAGCAGGGCGATGACCAGCACGATGACCTGGTGTGCTCCCCAATAGAGCAGAGCCCACCCCAGGAGTTCGATCGCCCACACGCCGTATTGGGTGTGGCGTAGATACCCGCGGTCGGCGAGTTTGCCGACGCGCGGCGCCGCCAACGCCCCGGCCACCCCGGCGAGTCCGAAGAGTCCGATCGCGGCGTCGGAGAAGGGGTAC
>NZ_DLSO01000090.1:0-21136 GCF_002500165.1 Gordonia sp. UBA7860
GCTCGACTCGATCACCCGCCTCGGCCGTGCGTACAACAACGCGTCGCCCGCATCGGGACGCATCCTGTCCGGTGGTGTCGACTCGACGGCGCTCTACCCGCCGAAGCGATTCCTCGGCGCCGCTCGCAACATCGAGAACGGCGGATCGCTGACGATCATCGCATCTGCGCTGGTCGAGACCGGTTCGACCGGCGACACGGTGATCTTCGAGGAGTTCAAGGGCACCAGTAACGCCGAGCTCAAGCTCGACCGCAAGATCGCGGATCGTCGTGTGTTCCCGGCTGTCGACGTCAACCAGTCGAGCACCCGTAAGGACGAACTGCTGATGTCGCCCGAGGAGTTCGGCATCATGCACAAGCTCCGTCGCGTGCTGAGCGGACTCGACTCGCAGCAGGCCATCGACCTGCTGATCAGCCAGCTCAAGAAGACCAAGAACAATTACGAGTTCTTGCTCCAGGTGCAGTCGAACGCCCCCGGCGCCATGAAGGACGACTGACACCGCAGGACGACTGACACTGCTGGACGACTGACGCCGCAGGACGACTGACACCGCAGGACGACTGACACCGCAGGACGACTGACGCCGCAGGACGACTGACGCTAGCTGGTGGCCTGCGCGGCGCGGTGGCGTCGCACAGCCGCGCGGTTTGCGCATGCCGGTGAGCAGTAGCGTTGCCGTCCGTTGCGCGAGGTATCGGCGAAGACATGGGTGCATTCGGCGAGTTCGCATGCACCCATGCGGTCGATGCCGCGTCCGGTGAGGTGCAGCGCGGTCGCGGCAGAGATCAACACACAGATTTGCTGCCAGCCCGCGACGTCGTCGTCGCGGAAGTGTAGATGCCACCCCGTCTGCGCGTGGTTCGTGAGTCGGGGAGCGGCGGCGTGCCGTAACAGCAACGCGTTCAACAGGTCTGCGCGCTTCTGCTCGTCGGTCGCGCGCGCGACATTCCGCCAGTGTTCGAGATAGTCGAGGGTCTTGTCCAGGTCTTCGGGGCCGACGTCCTCGGCGTCGAACACGAAACCTGCTGCGTCGCATCTGGCGACGAGCTCGTCCGCATCCGTCGGAGGGTTATTGGCCAGGTCGACGGCCAGTCCGACGGCATCCTGTCCGTAATGGTTGAAATGCACAATGCCATTACATCACAGTGGAGGCATGTCACTCACACATCTCGATCACGCACACCACTGGACCGCTCAGTCGCGCCACCTCACCTCGACGGGTGTGGTTGTCTACCAACGGTGTTCGTGCGGAGCGATTCGTGTCGTCGAACATGACCTCACGGACACATCAGCAACCGATCGGGTCGTCGGGCAGGGTCGGTTCAGGCAGCCAGTTCGGCCATCAGGTGATCCCACGCGTCGAACATCGCGGGCGGTACCGCGCCGGTCTGCGTGATCACCATTCCGCATCGCGCGTGGCGGTCGTAGATCTCGATGGATCCGGTCGGGCCCCACACGCCCTGCGTCCAGGTGACCCAGCACTCGGTGACGAGATTGAAGTTGATCATCGCCCGTGCGCGCCCGGATGCCAGCAGCATCTGTCCCTCGTGTTCGCGTGCGCCGTCGAGCTGATCGTGGTGCAACTGGACACAGCCCGGTGCCGCGGCGGCCATCGTCAGTTCTACGTTGTGGAGCGCAGCATGCTGGAGTGCAGCGATGGCCTGGCGAGAGCCGATGCGTGCGAAGCCTTCTCGTGCCGGCATAGTGGCAAGACGTGACACCCCGCCGTCGGCGAGGATGCTGTCGAGCTGGGTGACCTGATCGTCGAGGGCGTCGTCGGAACAGACGGCGACCTCCGGCGCATCGTTCGCAATGTCGACGTCAGGCGAGTTGTCGGACGAGAACGTGTCGGCAGATAATCCGATGGCCTCGAATGCCAATCTGTCCGACGTCTCCGTCAGATACGTTGCGTGAGCGGTGTTTCCGTCGGTGTCGAAGAGTCGGAGCATGGGGGGCGCCTGCGCGGCGGGTTCGCTGACGAGTGCGGCGCCGAGATGATCGGGGTGCAGGCGCAACGACACCCTGCCGGGGCGGCAGCGGATCGGCCCACCCGTCACGGTTGGTGTCTCGTGGACACCGACGTCGTTGAGGATGACAGGTCCCGCAACGGTCACGCCCACGATCTGATCGAGCAGCGGTAGGTGTGGACCGATCGCGGAAGCGTTGCCCCGCAACAGATGTCCCGAGAACTGCGGGTCGGCGAGCAACGCGTCGAGGTCGCTGGCGTGTGCTGCCCGGTTGCAGCGGCATGCGCCGTCGCGTGCGCAGCGTCGCGCGGAGCCGGTTGTCGGTTGTCGTGGATCGGGCGGGTTGGCTGGCATCGTTGCCATCCTTTCAACTGCTTCTCGAGGTGAGGTCAGTAGACGTCACGCATGTACCGCTTGTCCTTCTTGAGCTGAGACACCACATCCTGCGCCGCCGAGGCGCTGTGCCCGCCGTGCTCGGCGATGATCTCGTGCAACGCATCGTCGACGTCGCGCGCCATTCGAGTCGCATCGCCGCACACATACAGGTACGCGCCGTCGTCGAGCCAGCGGAAGAGTTCGGCTCCGTGAGCGCGCATCTTGTCCTGCACGTAGACCTTGTGTTCCTGATCGCGTGAGAACGCGAGGTCGAGGCGGTCGAGCAGTCCATCGGCCACGAACTGGTCTATTTCGTCGCGGTAGATGTGATCGCACGCCTCGTGTTGATCGCCGAAGAACAGCCAGTTGCTGCCCGCCGCACCGCGTTCGGCCCGCTCGTGCAGGAACGCGCGAAATGGAGCAATGCCGGTACCCGGTCCGACCATGACGACCTTCGCGTCGTCGGGTGGGAGGCGGAACGACTTGTTGGGTGTCACGAACACGCCGATCGTCTCGTCGTCGGCGATTCTGTCTGCGAGGTGCGTCGAGCACACCCCACCGCGGTCGCGCTCGCCGGACCGGTAGCGGACCGTCGCCATCGTCAGGTGGACGGTGCCGGCGTGTGCCCGCGGGCTCGACGAGATGGAGTAGACGCGGTGGGCGAGCGGCTGCAACTCCGCGAGGAGCTCGTCGGGGGTGATCGTCAGCGACTCGTCGACGTTGAGTAGATCGAGCACGTCCTTACCCCACAGCCACGCGTCGAGCGCTTCGCGGTCGCCGGTGGAGGCGAGATGTGTGAGTTCGGCATCACCGCTACGGGCTGCGATGTAGTCGACGAGATACTTCGACGCTGTCGCGATCTCATAGCGGTGGAGCAGTGCCTCGCGCAGCGGACGCTGCTCCTTGCGATCGACGACCGGTGTCTGCGGTGAGACACCGAGCCTGTCGATGATGCGGTCGACGAGCGCGGGATCGTTGCGCGGTACGACGCTCAGTCCGTCGCCGGGCTCGTAGGTGATGCCACTGTCGCCCAGCGAGATCACCAGGTGCCGAACCTCTTTGGCCGAACCGGTGCCGGAGAGAACGCTGTTGGCGATCACCGTCGCCGGGTAGGGATTCTTGCGACCCCACGTCGACTTGCGTTGGCGCGCAGGCTTCGGCGGCTTCTCTGCGTCGGATCTGTCGGTCCGAGTGATCTCGACGTCAGTGATCTCGACGTCAGTCGCCGCGGCTCCGGTCTCGCCCGCCTGCGCAACGGTCGACGATTCGCGGTCAGATCTGGCCTGCGCGAAGAGGGGTAGTGCCCGCGCCAGCCACTCGTCGGCCGTCTGCTGATAGTCGACATCGCAGTCGACACGTTCGACGACCCGTGTCGCACCTAGTTCCGCGAGCCGCGTGTCGACATTCTTGCCCGCCTGACAGAAGCCATCGTAGATCGAATCCCCGAGTGCGAGAACGCCGAATGTCAGCCCGTCGAGTCGACCGACCTCGGGCGCGGCGAGTGCCTGCCAGAAGTCCTCGGCGTCGTCTGGCATGTCGCCCTCACCGTAGGTCGACGTGACGACGAGCAGTCGAGTCGTCGTGCCGAGCGTGGCGAGGTCGAGGTCGGCAAGGTCGCTGACTCGTGCATCGAGGCCGATCTCCGCGGCCTTCGCCTTCGCCTTCTCGGCGAGCATCTCCGCGTTTCCGGTCTGGGTGCCATAGGCGATGAGCAATGGCTGGGACTGTCCGGCCGACGTCGATTCGGCCTGCGTGTGCCCGACGCCGAGTGCAGAGGCCGGTTGCGGCATGGTCATTCTCGTGTTCAGGCCAGCGAGGAAGCCTGCAAGCCAAGCCTTTTGGTCGCCCGTGAAGGGAATGTCGTTGGGAATGTAGGGCAGTTGCATGTCATCCCGCCTTCGGGTGTGAGAGAGGTGCGATGTCGTCGGCCGCGACTGGGCTGTGTGGTGTCGCTGCCGCGACGGGGCTGTGCGGCTCCGCAGCCGCGAGCGCCTCGACGACCGTCGGCACGGTCCGCGAAGCGAACAGAGCGTCGAAGTCGGGGAGAGATCGCAACACGTCACGGATGTGGTTGTCCTGGTGCATGATCCAGCCGTAGGTTGCCGGCGCGTCGACGGAGCGCACGTTGCGGGCGGCGAGCGCCCGTTTGTAGTCGTCGATCCGCTTGGCGGAGATGAGTGCGGCGATCTGTTGTTCGTCGTAGTCGGCGAGGATGTCGCCGACAAACGTACCCACGCATGTGATGAGGTCGAAGTCTTCGGTCAGGACGAGGTTGCGTGCGGCTCGCGCGATGAGGTGTTCCGACCGCGAATCCGCGCCGACGACCGTCGATCTCGAACGACGTAGACGCGTCCGGGCAACCTCGCGGGCGAGATGGAACACAGTGAACGCGTTGAGGAGGCGGTACATCGTCGCGTCGTCGGTCTGCCCGTAGTCAGGGACGAGCCCGTCGAGGATCGGAGTGCGGTTTCTGACATGCCGTTTGAGAGTCCTGATTTGGTCGGTGGCGATCGACGTCGACAGTTCGTCGACGAGTGCGCGGTGACCGAGCGTGGCCAGCAGGGTTGGGGCGTCCTGGTGAGCGACGAGCGCGCGCGGCATGGCGTAGCTGATGTAGTGCCGCTCGGTCTCCCAGTTCTCGAGGAGCCGGGTCGCGAGCGCGGAACCCGTTGCCTCGGCGTGCATCTCGAGGAGTAGGTGGACCGCGTGGTGGTGGAGTGGTGCGAGTGGGTCGTCGACTCCCGTGATCGCCCCGACAAGCACCGAGTCCGAACTGATCCGCTCGGTGAGTACACAGGCCGGATCGTACTGATAGAGGAAGCCGCCGCTCATTCCGTTGCCGAGTCCTCGGCCGAACCCGCCGATGTTGAGGACCGCTCCGTTGGTCATGTATTCACAACCGAACTCGCCGATGCCCTCGACCACTGCGGTGGCACCCGAATTGCGCACGGCGAAGCGGTCTCCGGCCTCTCCCTCGACGAAGAGGCGCCCACCGGTGGCCCCGAACAGAGCGAAGTTGCCGATCAGGACGTTGCCGCCCTCCGCGGGCGAACCTCCACCGGGAGAGCGCACCACGACCGCGCCGCCCGACATCGACTTTCCCACACCGTCGTTGCACGTACCGGTGTGCTCGAGGCGCAGGCCGTCGTTGCAGAAGGCGCCGTAGGACAACCCTGCAGACCCCGACGTGGGGATGGTGACGGAATCGGGTGCGAGATAACGACGCCCGCGTTCGTCGACGTAGACGGTCGGCGCCAGGTCGATGTGTTCGGAAGCGGGGTCGTCGGGTGCGGTGTGGTTGAGGACGCGCTCGATGTCGACGGCCAGTTGCGCACCGACACTCTTGTTCCGATTGCCGAGGATCGTCGGGGTGGTGACGACACTGGTGGCCCCGGCGTCGAAGAGCGACTCGCGCACCTGGGTCAGCAGCGAGTCGTCGACGGAGAAGTCGGCCTCGAGGTAGACCGGATCGGTGATGACTTCGCCGTCGACGCGCGCGAGGAGCGGCGCGGTGTCGAGGCGCCCGACTATCGCAGGGTGGTCGATTCCGACGAGTAGGTCGGTGCGACCGCGTGCCGCGCGCAGATCTCCGACTGCGAGGTCGGCGAGAATCTCCCGCACATCGTGCGCGACGTTGAGCAGGTACTGCGCCATGGCGCGCGGATCCCCGTCGAACAGTTCGGGATTGGTCGTGAGGCCAGCCGGACACTTGATGTTGCAGTTCTTGGCCATCACGCAGCCCATCATCATCAGGGCGGCGGTACCGAACTCGAAGCTGTCGGCACCGAGTAGTGCCGAGACCACGACGTCGCGACCTGTCTGATGAGCCCCCGACGCGCGGAGGACGACCTTGTCGCGGAGACCGTGCGCGCAGAGCGCCTGGTGCACTTCGGCGAGGCCGATCTCGGCTGCACGTCCGGCGTAGCGCAGGCTGGTGACCGACGCCGCGCCGGTGCCGCCGGTGTTCCCGGCGACGTTGATCACGTCGGCGCCTGCCTTGGCGACTCCGACGGCGATGGTTCCGATGCCCTCCGACGACACCAGCTTCACGATCACACGCACCCGCGCTGCTTTGCAGTCGTGGATGAGTTGCGCGAGATCCTCGATCGAGTACGTGTCGTGATGCGGTGGGGGAGAGACGAGTTCGACGCCCGGAGTGCCGCCGCGGGCCGCGGCGATCTCGACGGTGACCTTGGGTGCCGGAAGTTGCCCTCCCTCACCCGGTTTCGCGCCCTGGCCGATCTTGATCTCGAGTTCGGTGAGCATGGGGTCGGCGAGGTACCCCGCCCAGATTCCGAATCTTCCCGACGCGAACTGCTTGATCCTCGACGCACGCAGCGTGCCGTATCTCGAAAAGTGCTCGCCGCCTTCGCCGCTGTTCGACAACGCGCCGACCATGTTGGTGCCGTGGGCAATTGCTTCGTGTGCCTGGGCTACGAGGGCGCCATGACTCATGGCTCCGGACGCGAAGGTTGCGGTGATCTCATGGGCGGGCTGCACATCTGTCAGCCCACGGGGTGTCTCGGCACGACGAAGGTCGAGGACGTCGCGCACGGCGCTCGGGCGTTCCGCCCGGGTCCGCGCGAGGTCGTCGGCGAATGCGCGGTAGGCATCGGTGATGAGAATGCGTCGATCTCGGCATCGCTGAGCCTGTCGTAGCTGCTCGACGAGTACAACTGCGCGGTCTCGCCGAACGCGTCGTCGAGGTCGCCGAGCGTGAGCAGTCGTAGAAGATCCGTGGCACCGGCCTCGTCGGCGCGAACGGAGTCGACTGTCGCCGTGACGAATTGCAGCTTCTCCGAGGTCATCTGGCCGTAGCCGCGGACAGCCGCGACGCCGAAGGAGTGGCCTGCGCCGTCGGACCGTTCCTTGAAGAGCCCGAGCAGTGGGAGGTCTTTGTCCGACGACGCGGCCGGTGTGGCCATCGCGGCTCGGTGAGCATCGGCGATCGCGTCGACGACGTCGGCAAGCGCGGCTCCTCCTGCAGGCGAGCGCATCGTCGGAAACCATTCTGCGAGGACGGAGTCGGAGGTGTCGAGAAAGTTCGGCTCGAAGAACTCGCCACCGATGTAGCTCTCGACGGTGCACAACCCCACCCGGCCCATCGTCTTCATGAGTGACTTCGTGGCCGCCGCGGCCCAGCTATCGAATCCGGCCGTCGCCTTCTGCGGGTCACCCGAGCGCGCTGCGCGTCGCGCGACCGAATGAGGATGTGCTGCAGCGGCTCCGAAGCCGAGCACCGCGGCGAGGTGATGCGACGACTCGATCTGCCCCGAGTCTGCCACCAGAGAAACGCTCAGCCGTGCGCCAGAGGCGATCAGGCGCTGGTTGGCCGCGGAGACGAGAAAGATCATCGGCAAAGCAGCACGATCTGTCCGGATCGCACGGTCGCTGAGGACCGCGATTCCGCCGGTGGCCGACGCGAACTCGACAACCTGGGCGCAGACTCGCTCCACGGCCTCGACGAGTGCCGCTGTGTCGTCGAGAGTCTGGGTGTTCTCGCGTGCCATACGGGAACGGTCGGATGGCTCTGGCAGCGCGAACGTGGCGTCGAAGACACGGACGGGGGATTCATGCTGTGCGAGCAATGTGGCGAGCGCGACGGCGTCGAGTATCGGTGACGGGATGACGATCTGGCGATGGTGATGCGTTGTGGCCGTGCTGATCTCGCTGAGCCGAGGCCGTGCCCCGAGCGCGACGCGCAGCGACATGCCGTCCGCTTCACGGATGCTGTCCAGCGGCGGGTTGGTGACCTGCGCGAATCGCTGTGAGAAGTATCGGGCGACGCTGGGCTCCCGATTGGTGAGCGCATTGATCGCGTTGCCGAAACCCATTGCGGAGACGCGTTCGACACCGTCGTCGATCATCGGGTCGACGAAGTACCGCAGGCTTTCCTGGTCGAGGTGATACGCGCGGAAGCGTTGATGGTCCGTCAGCGTCGGATCGTCGCAGGGAAGGGTGGGCGGAACGCCGTTCTCGGCACTGCGTGACGAGTGTTGTGGCGCAAGCGTTGCCAGCTCGACCCGCGCGGCATCCAGGAGCGCCGGGTAGTCGCGTGACGCGGCGAGCTTCGCGTACGCCTGCTCGGTGGTGTAGCTGCGGTGCTCACGATGGTCGTAGTAGATCATCCCACCTGCGGAGACACGCCCACGGGCGATCACGCGCTCCGGCGGGAACGAGATCTGCCCCGCCTCGGAGAACGCGCACAGGTAGTCGGCGGTCTCGACGGTGCGCAGGGGGCGGAGTCCGAGTCGGTCGAGGCGTGCGCCGATGACGGTGCCGTCGCCGAACACCACAGCCGCCGGTCCGTCGTTCTTCTCCTCGTGGAGAGAGAAGTACTCGAACATCGCCCGAACCTCGGGGGCGAGTGTCGTGTCGTTCTCCCAGGCGGGCGGCATCATCGACACGATCGCGGTGACGAGGTCGACGCGCTCGGACACGACACGCGCGGCGACGGTCTGGTCAAGTCTGCTGGAGTCGGATTGGCCCGGCGGTCGCGAGATGGTCTTCCCGGATGCCGCGGCCGCGGTGACCTGCGCGATGCGGTTCTTCTTGTCGGTGTTGAGCTCGCCATTGTGTGCGAGGAGTCGGAATGGCTGAGCCATCGTGGGATGCGGGTCGGTGTTGGTGGAGAAGCGCGTGTGGAAATACAGGGTGTGGACCCGGTGGTCAGGATCGGCGAGGTCGGTGAAGTAGTCGACGACCTCGTTCGACGAGAGCCTGCCCTTGAGGACCTGCGTACGTGCGGACAGCGACAGGGGATAGAGGCCCGCGAACTCGTCTGAGGTGTAGGCGATCGACTCGATGTGCAGCAGTGCCTGCTGGACAAAGTGGTCGAGATCGGCCGGATCAGGGCAGGGATCAGGTGCGGCGAACACCCATTGCCGGATCGGGAGCTGCGCCGCCGCGGATGCGGGCCGCAGCACCGAGGGGTCGACGGGAACATCGCGCACGCACAGGTCGGTGAATCCGCGGTCGTGCATCGTGCGCTCGATGAGTCGCGTGGCTCTCGATGCTGCCGCCGGCGACGGCGGGAGGAAGAAGTTGCCGACGCAGAACCGACCCAGCTCGAGGTCGGGTCGGCCGGTCACCGAACGAAAGAAGCGTCGGGACAGATCCATCGACACGCCGCCACCGTCGCCGATGCCGAGCGCCGACATTCCACCACGGTGGGGTACCGAACAGAGCGCCTCACGTGCCATGTCGATGACGTCATGCGTCGCCCTGCCGTCTTTGCGCGTGATGAAGCCGACGCCACAGCTGCTCTTTTCGTCGCTGTGATCCCACACCAGGTGTGGTCTCCGGATCGCGTGCACGCAGGTCCTCTCGTAGGGATGTGGGTTCTGGATGCGAATGCAATCCGCTGCGGCGTTGGAGCGGTTCGCCGCTGCGACAGTGGAGCGGCTCGCACGACTATAACTTAGGTAAGGCACAGTAAACTAAGGCTTACCTTCATATGGACCGGAGAAGTGCATCTTCGGCGCGGCGCGTTCGCACGTTTATGCAGCGTGTGGCGTGTTCGGCGGAGCGGGACCTGCGTCGGAATGAATACGGGCGGGGCCGTGTTGAGGCGGGTGACAGGCAGTCGAGTCGAATCCGGTGCCCGCGGTGATCGTGAAGAAGAAGTGCGCGATTTCCGTCTGGGCCTCGGGCGATGGCATACTGATCGGTCGAGTCCGGTACCGGTTCACACCGCCGAATCGCGGCGGTGACCCGGCGACCATAGAAAGGGACACCAGAATGAAGCAGGGAATTCACCCCGATTACCACGTGACCACGGTCGTTTGCGGCTGTGGCAACACCTTCGAGACCCGCAGCACCGCCGAGAACGGTCGGATCAACGTCGAAGTCTGCTCGCAGTGCCACCCGTTCTACACGGGCAAGCAGAAGATCCTCGACACCGGCGGCCGCGTCGCGCGCTTCGAGAAGCGCTACGGCAAGCGCACCAAGAAGGCAGACGCCAAGTAGCACACCCGACGACGCCCGCCCGGTCAGACAGACCGGGTCGGGCGTCGTTTGTGTTTGTAGGTGCCCAGGCAACTTCGTGTGTGCGCCGCGATGCACGACGAATAACGAGGAGCGTGGCGACGACGTGATGAGGAGGAAGAGCGGTGTCTAGAGGCGCACACATACGCGACGCCGGAGGCGGCGCCAACGGCGGAGCCATCGATGACATTCTGGCCGAGCACGCCGGGCTCGAGCAGCAGCTCTCCGACCCTTCGTTGCACGACGATCCGTCGCATGCGCGACGGGTGGGCAAGCGATTTGCTGAGCTCGCGCCGATCATGGCGACGTATTCGAAGCTGCAGACCGCGCGCGATGACCTCGCCGCCGCACAGGAACTCGCCGCAGACGACGCGGCGTTCGCCGAGGAGATTCCCGCTCTCGAGGCTGCGGTCGAATCTCTGGACGCGACGCTGACCGATCTGCTCGCACCGCGCGATCCGCACGATTCCGACGACGTCGTGTTGGAGATCAAGTCGGGTGCAGGCGGCGAGGAGTCGGCGCTGTTCGCCTCCGACCTGGCACGCATGTATCTCAAGTACTGCGAGCGGCACGGATGGAAGGCCCAGGTCCTCGGTGTCACCGAGTCCGATCTCGGGGGCTACAAGGAGGCCACGCTGTCGATCAAGGGCCGCGAGCCCTCGCGCGACGGTGTGTGGTCGCGACTGAAGTTCGAGGGCGGCGTGCACCGCGTGCAACGTGTCCCGGTGACCGAGTCGCAGGGGCGTATCCACACGTCGGCCGCGGGCGTGCTGATCTATCCGGAGCCCGAGGAGGTCGAGGAGGTCGAGATCGACGAGTCCGACCTGCGGATCGACGTCTACCGGTCGTCGGGCAAGGGTGGGCAGGGCGTCAACACCACCGACTCGGCGGTTCGTCTCACCCACCTACCCACCGGGATCGTCGTGACCTGCCAGAACGAGCGGTCGCAGCTTCAGAACAAAGCCCGTGCCATGCAGGTGCTCGCTGCGCGGTTGCAATCCGCTGCCGAGGAGGAGGCCGACGCCGCGGCCGCGGAGGGCAGGGCTGCGCAGATCCGGACGGTCGATCGATCCGAACGCATCCGCACCTACAACTTTCCGGAGAACCGGATCACCGATCACCGGATCGGATACAAGGCAAACAATCTCGATGCCGTGCTGAATGGCGACATGGACGCACTGCTCGACGCACTCGTGGCCGCGGATCGTCAGGCGCGGCTCGAGGCCGAGTGAGGTCGATCGTCGTGACAAGTGACCGGCTGACGCCAGCGGTGTCTGCGGCCCAAGAGTCATCTGCGGCCCAAGAGTCATCTGTGGCGTCGGAGATATCTGCGGCGACATCGCTGCTCGCGGAGGCCGGGATCGATTCGGCGCGAAGCGACGCGGAGTGGTTGTTGGCGCACGTCCTCGACGTCGGTCGGGGCTCTCTGGCCTTCGCCGACGGACCAGACGCGGGTCACCGGAAACGGTATCGCGAACTCGTTGCGCAGCGTGCGCGTCGAATTCCGTTGCAGCACATCATCGGTCGCGCAGCGTTCGGCCCCATCGACCTGGCCGTCGGCCCCGGGGTGTTCGTGCCGCGGCCCGAGACCGAGCTGATGCTCGAATGGGCCGTCGAGAATCTTCGCGGTATCCCACACCCGCTCGTCGCCGATCTGTGCAGCGGCAGCGGAGCCCTTGCGATCGCGATCGCCGAGTCGGTGCCGTCGGCCCGTGTGGTGGCGGTCGAGAAGTCGGCGTCGGCATTGTTGTGGCTACGCCGGAATGTCGAGAACCTCGGTGTCGGCGATCGGGTGGCAGTTCTCGGCGCCGATGTCACCGACCACGCGCAACTGCGCGATCACATCCCCGACGGCTCGCTCGACCTCATCGTGGCGAACCCGCCCTATGTGCCCACCGACACCGACGTCTCGCCCGAGGTCGAAGCGGATCCTGCCGAAGCCGTGTTCGCCGGTCACGACGGCATGAGCGTGATCACGCCGCTCGCCGACGTCGCCGCGCGACTGTTGGCAGTCGACGGGCGCATCGCCGTCGAACATGACGATTCGACGTCGTCCCAGGTGGTCGGGGCACTTGAGACGACCGGGCGATTCGACGACGTCGTTGCGCGCCTCGACCTCGCTGGTCGGCCGCGGGTCGTGACCGCGCGCCGTCGACCTTGATCCGGGCCAGACGTGTCGCGTGAAAGGATGAACGGGTGAGTACCGTTTTCGATTGCTCTGACGAGGCAACCCGCTCCGCCGGAATCCAGGCGGCCGTGGGGGCAGCCAAGGCGGGACGCCTGATCGTCACACCGACCGACACCGTCTACGGCATCGGCTGCAACGCGTTCGACGCCGAGGCCGTCACCGATCTCCTGGCCGCGAAACACCGGGGACGCGACATGCCGGTCCCGGTTCTGGTTGGCTCCTGGCATTCCATCGACGGTCTCGTCTTGTCGGTGTCGGCCGTGGCGCGCAGCCTTGTCGAGGCGTTCTGGCCGGGCAGCGTGAGTCTCGTCGTCGAACAGGCTCCGTCGCTCGCCTGGGATCTCGGCGACACGTCGGGCACCGTGATGTTGCGGATGCCGCTGCATCCGGTGGCCATCGAGGTGCTGCGCGAGGTCGGGCCAATGGCGGTTTCGAGTGCCAACGTGTCGGGCAGGCCTCCCGCCATCACGTGCGACGATGCCCGCGAGCAGCTCGGCGACTCGGTGTCGGTGTACCTCGACGGTGGGAGGGCGCCCAAGGGGGAGCCGTCGACCATCGTCGACATCACCGGATCCACACCCCGCGTGCTGCGCGAGGGGGCAGTGACCACGGCCGAGGTGGCAGAGGTGCTCGACGTCGATCCGGCCAGCCTGGTCAACTGATGCTCGAGCCCGTCACCGGTACCAGCATGGTCGTCGCGGACATGCTGTCTGCCGACTCCGGCTCGGGCGGTGCCGGTGTTCCGCTGCGCGAGTTGCTGCTGGTCGGGCTGACCGCGGCGGCCATCACATACCTGCTGACATCGCTGGTCCGTGTGATCGCGATCCGAGTGGGTGCGGTGGCTGTGCCCCGTGTCCGAGACGTGCACACCATTCCCACCCCGCGACTCGGCGGAGTCGGCATGTTCGCCGGCGTGGTCGCGGCTATCGTCCTGGCCGCCAATCTCCCTGCGCTCAACCGGGGTTTCGCCTACACCAACGACATGGGGGCGGTGGTGACCGCAGGGGCGGTCATCGTCATCGTCGGGATCATCGACGACCGGTGGGGACTCGACGCACTGACGAAGTTCGTCGGTCAGCTGACCGCGGCGGGCGTCATGGTGGTGATGGGAGTGAGCTGGCTGCAGGTGCCCGTCCCGTTCGGAAACATCGGGACCATCGTCCTCGACCCGTTCCAGTCAGGACTCCTGACAGTCGTGATCACCGTCGCCACCATCAACGCCGTCAACTTCATCGACGGACTCGACGGTCTCGCCGCGGGACTCGGACTCATCTCCGCGTCGGCCATCTGCATGTTCTCGCTCGGGCTGCTTCGCGATCAGGGGGGCGACGTCAGCTACTACCCACCCGCGCTGATCTCGGTCGCACTCGCGGGCGCCTGCCTCGGGTTCCTTCCGCACAACTTCTCGCCTGCGAGGATCTTCATGGGGGACTCGGGTGCGATGCTCATCGGCTTGATGCTCGCGGCGGCGTCGACGAGTGCGTCGGGCCGTATCGCGGTGAATGCGTACGGTCCTGCCGACGTGTTCACACTGCTCTCGCCCCTGATCCTGGTTGCGGCGGTTGTCTTCATTCCGATGCTCGACATGCTGATGGCGGTGGTGCGACGCACCAGGGCAGGCGTCGGGTTCTATACGCCCGACAAGCTGCACCTGCATCACCGCCTGCTCGAACTGGGGCATTCACAGCGTCGCGTTGCGCTGATCATCTACCTCTGGGTGGGCATCCTGGCGTTCTCGGTGGCTGCGAGCACGATCTTCCCGATGTCGGTGGTCGTGCCTGCGTTTGCAGCCGGTCTCGTGGTCGCGATGTTGGCGACAATGGCACCTCGGCTTCAGCGGCGCATCGCGGAGCTGCGGACCGCGCGGGCCCTACGTTGACCACACGTCCTCAGTGGCAGCAGTGAATGATCGAAAGGCCAGGTAGGGGCCGATTCGGCAGGGTGGGGGACGGTCGGCCGACCGGTTAGGTAACCGGACAGTAAAATCGTGTACTATCAGCTGTAGTACTTGAGGGGGAAGCGTATGACGCGCCACGGGCGCGACGTGCCCCCACCTCGGGAAGCCAACACGTTCTGCGAGGCCACCCCCCGGTGACCACGGCAAGCCGTGTTGATAAGGTCACTGCAAATGCAGAGCGTACGCTCGGCGGCACCTGCCGCGAAGACGGACGCTCATAGCCTGATGCCCTTGGCATTGAGGCGTTCACGTGAGGAGAGGCAATGGCGACGTCCGCCCCTGACTCGGCTCCCGTGTATTACCCGCCCGCGCCGACCGGCCTCCGACGACCGGCGATCATCGCCGCCGTACTGACCGTCATCGTCGCGATCATTGCGGTGTTCCTCGGGAGCTGGTTGTTCCCGCTGTTCTTCGCAATCGGTGTGGTCGCCGTCTTCATCAACACCAAGATGGTCATCATGTCCGTCGAACGTGTTGCGGCAGAAGAGAATCCTCGCAAGAAACTGCTCGCCGTCAACTCTGCCGCACGCCTCGGAGCCATCACTGTGCTCGCGCTGGCGGCGGCGTTCCTGTTCCGGCCCGAAGGGCTGGGCGTGATGTTCGGACTCGCTCTCGGCCAGGTTGTCCTGGTGCTGAACACGGTGATTCCGGTGATGAAAGGACTTCGTAAGCAGCTATGATCGCATCGACTTACGGCGCCGATACCCTCGTGCTGGCCGAGGCCCAGATCGAGGTCGGCCACCACAAGCAGGTGGAATGGCTGGGCATGACGTGGAACATCGACACGATCATCGCCACCGCCATCGCGGCAGTGATCGTGATCGCGCTCGCGTTCTTCGTGCGCTCGCGGATGACCTCCAAGCGTCCCAATTCGGTGCAGTTGTTCTTCGAGGCCGTCACCACACAGATGCGCAGCCAGATCGAGAACTCGATGGGCATGAAGGTCGGCGGCTTCGTCCTACCCCTTGCCGTCACCCTCTTCACGTTCATCCTCATCGCGAACTGGCTGTCGGTGCTGCCATTGCAGTACGCCGACTCCGAGGGCAAGAGCGCCGAGGTGTTCGCGCCCGCGGCCAGCGATGTCAACTTCTGTTACGCCCTCGCGTTGTTCGTCTTCGTCTGGTACATGGCTGCCGGAATCCGACGCCGCGGACCGATCGGTCACTTCAAGCGTCTGGTCAAGGGTCACGTCGCATTCCTGGCCCCGATCAACATCATCGAAGAGATCGCGAAGCCTGTTTCGCTCTCCCTCCGTCTTTTCGGCAACATGTTCGCAGGCAGCATCATGGTCGCGCTGATCGCGCTGTTCCCCGCCTACATCATGTGGGCGCCGAACGCGATCTGGAAGTCGTTCGACCTGTTCGTCGGCCTCATCCAGGCATTCATCTTCTCCCTGCTGACCGTGCTGTACTTCAGCCAGGCCATGGAGACGGACGAAGACCACTAGCTAGTCCGACCCCGGCCGGCACCGCGTCGGTCGGACCTTAGACCTGGCAATCCGATTGCCAGTATCACCCGAAAGGAAAGTTCTCAATGGATCCGAATCTGATTGGTCTGGGCGCGTTGATCGGTGGCGGCCTCATCATGGGTGGCGGCGCAATCGGTGCCGGCGTCGGTGACGGTATCGCCGGTTCCGCCTTGATCTCCGGCATCGCACGTCAGCCGGAGGCACAGGGCCGTCTGTTCACTCCGTTCTTCATCACCGTCGGTCTGGTCGAGGCCGCGTACTTCATCAACCTCGCGTTCATGGCGCTGTTCGTGTTCGCCACCCCGATTTCCGGCCAGTCCTGATCTTCCCGGTTTTAGTCGGGTTCCTCGAACAACAAGGGACATCTGAACCATGAATCTCGCCGCAGAGAACTTCTTGATCCCCAATGGCACGTTCTTCGCGTGTCTGCTGATCTTCGTCGTCGTGCTGATCGTGATCCGCGCGTGGATCGTGCAACCGATTGTCAAGGTGCTCGACGAACGGCAGGCACGGGTCGCGAAGACTGCTGAGGACAACAATGCCGCTGCGGCGAGCTACGAGGACGCCGACCGGGAGTATCAGGCCCGAATGAAGGAAGCCCGCGCCGACGCGACCCGAATCCGGGACGAAGCGCGGGCCAAGGGGAACGAGGAGTTGTCGGATGCGAAGCGGCGTGCGACGGATGAGGCCGACGCCGCTCTCGCGAAGATCTCCGCAGACCTCAAGGTTGAGGCCGACAACGCCGTGACCGAGGCCAAGCGCGACGTCGACTCACTGTCGCGGACGCTTGCTGACCGTGTTCTCGGCACACAGGGTGCCGGCGTGCAAAGTTCAGGGGCGACGACCGCCTCGCCAGAGACTGAGACGGTGAAGTAGCAGTGGACGTATTTATCGGACAGCTTGTCGGCTTTCTGCTCATCATTGCGCTGTTGTGGAAGTTCGTCGTGCCGTTCTTGCGGAAGACCGTGAAGAGCGCACAGGACGTCGTCGACCAGCAGGTGGCCGAGAGCGATGCGGCCAAGGCGCGCCTCGAAGACGCCAAGGTCGCACACGAGCGCTCGATCGAGCAGGCCAAGGTCGAGGCCAAACAACTACACGAGGGTGCGATCGAGGATGCCAAGGGCATCGCCGACGACCTGCACAAGCAGGCCGACGTCGAGGTCAAGCGCATCTCCGAGCACGGCAAGGCGCAGGGCGAACTCATTCGCACGTCGATGGTCCGCCAGTTGCGTAGCGAGCTCGGACTCACCGCGGTCGATGGCGCAGGCAAGATCGTGCGCGATCACCTCGCCGACCCGGCCAACCAGTCGGAGACCGTCGATCGGGTCATCGACGAGCTCGCGGCCATGTCGCGGGGCGGACAGCCCTCGACCGGGGTGCCGAGTTCGAGTGAACTGATCGGGTTGCACTCGATGCACGCCGCCAGCCGTGACGCGGCACGTGCGGTCGCGCGCGAGTTCAGCTCCAACACCGAGGGTAAGTCTCCGCAGGAGTTGCTCGCGGCCAGCGAGGATCTCACGCAGATCATCGACTTCCTCCAGCACAACCCGGTGCTGCGGAAGAAGTTCACCGAGGACGAGGATTTCCCGGCCCTCAAGAAGCAGTTGGTGCACAGTCTGTTCGACGGCAAGGCATCGCCGATCGCGGTCGAGGTCGTTGCGTCCGCCGTTGCTCAGCACTGGTCGCAGCCCAACGACATCCTGGTCGCGCTGCGCAGACAGAACGCGCTGGTGGTACTCACTGCGGCTGAGCGTGACGGTCAGATCGAACAGGTCGAGGACGAACTGTTCCGGGTGAGCCGTCTACTCGAGGCGAATCCCACGCTCGCCTCATTGCTGACCGACTTCACCAAGCCCGCGGAGAAGCGCAACGGCCTGCTCACCGGGCTGCTGGGGAGCCAGATCGGCAATTACACCGCGCACCTGCTCACCCAGACGATCAGCCTCCTCCACGGGCAGCCCGCGGAGTCCGCTGTCGACCAGCTCGCGCAATTGGCCGCGGCCATGCGTGGCGAAACAGTCGCCCATGTGGTGTCTGCAGCCGAATTGAGCGATGCTCAGAAGCAACGTCTCGGTGACGTGCTCGCCGAGATCTACCACCGCAAGATCTCGGTGCAGACCGAGATCGACCCGTCGATCATCGGCGGACTGCGTATCGGTGTCGGAGACGAGGTCATCGAGGCCGACATCGCGACACGCCTGGCAAAAGCAGCGGAGACACTGCCGAGGTAGCCGCGTCTCGCAGTCGCGAACGACACCTCACCACCACGACTCACTCACACCGACCGACATCAAGAAAGACGAGAACCCATGGCGGAGTTGACGATCTCAGCAGACGAGATTAAGGGAGCGATCGAGCAGTACGTCTCGTCGTTCGAAGCCGAAGCCTCGCGCGACGAGGTCGGCACGATCACCGACACGGCTGACGGCATCGCCCACGTCAGCGGCCTTCCGGGCGCAATGGCCAACGAGCTGTTGCAGTTCCCCGGCGGCATCCAGGGTGTGGCACTGAACCTCGACGAGGACGAGATCGGCGCGGTCATCCTCGGTGACTACGAGGATCTCGAAGAAGGCGGCCAGGTCAGCCGCACCGGCGAGGTGCTCTCGGTGCCCGTCGGCGACAAGTTCCTCGGTCGCGTTGTCGACCCGCTGGGCGCTCCGATCGATGGACTCGGCGACATCGAGGCCGAGGACAATCGTGTCCTCGAGTTGCAGGCTGCCACCGTGCTCGAGCGTCAGCCGGTCGAGGAGTCGCTGGCTACCGGCATCAAGGCCATCGACGCCATGACCGCGATCGGTCGCGGACAGCGTCAGCTCATCATCGGCGACCGCAAGACCGGTAAGACCGCTGTGTGTGTCGATGCGATCCTGAACCAGAAGGACAACTGGGCAACCGGCGACCCGAGTAAGCAGGTCCGGTGCATCTACGTCGCGATCGGTCAGAAGGGCTCGACCATCGCGGGTGTGAAGACGGCACTCGAAGAGGCCGGCGCAATGGAGTACACCACCATCGTCGCCGCACCCGCTTCCGACTCGGCAGGCTTCAAGTGGCTGGCCCCGTACACCGGTTCGGCCCTCGGCCAGCACTGGATGTACCAGGGCAAGCACGTTCTCGTGGTCTTCGACGACCTCACCAAGCAGGCCGAGGCCTACCGCGCCATCTCGCTGCTGCTGCGTCGTCCGCCGGGCCGCGAGGCTTACCCCGGTGACGTCTTCTACCTGCACTCGCGTCTGCTCGAGCGCGCGGCGAAGCTCTCCGACGAGCTCGGTGGCGGCTCGATGACCGCGCTGCCGATCATCGAGACCAAGGCCAACGACGTGTCGGCGTTCATTCCGACCAACGTCATCTCGATCACCGACGGTCAGGTCTTCCTCGAGTCCGACCTGTTCAACAAGGGCGTTCGTCCTGCGATCAACGTCGGTACCTCGGTCTCGCGCGTTGGTGGTGCCGCTCAGACGAAGGGCCTCAAGAAGGTGTCCGGCTCGCTGCGTCTCGAGCTCGCGCAGTTCCGCGAACTCGAAGCCTTCGCTGCCTTCGCCTCCGACCTCGACGCAGCGTCGAAGGCGCAGCTCGAGCGCGGTGCCCGGTGGGTCGAGATGCTCAAGCAGGATCAGTACAGCCCCTACTCGGTCGAGGACGAGATCGTTTCGATCTACCTCTGTGGTGAGGGCCACTACGACTCGGTCCCGGTCGACGATGTCCGGAACTTCGAGACCCAGCTGCTGAGCCACCTGCATCACAACGCGACCGGCGTCTACGACTCGATCGCGGGCGGCCAGGTGCTCACCGACGACCAGGCAGAGGCACTCGTCGCCGAGACCAACAAGTTCAAGAACAGCTACCTCACCCACGACGGCAAGCGCGTCGTCAACGAGGCAGAGGCAGCCGCGATGGACGCCGACGACGTCGAGCAAGAACAGATCAAGATCCGGAAGTGATCGCGTGTCCGTCCGTGCCCGCATCGGGCGTATCCGTGCCAAGGAAGAAGGGGTGAGGGCTCATGGCCAGCATTCGTGAGCTGCGCTCACGCATCCGGTCGGTCCAATCGACGAAGAAGATCACCAAGGCGCAGGAGCTGATCGCGACGTCGCGTATCACCAAGGCTCAGGCCCGGGTGGCGGCAGCGAAGCCCTACTCGGAAGAGATGACCAAGGTGCTCTCCGAACTGGCCAGCAGCGCCGGGTCGCTCGACCATCCGCTGCTCAAGGAGCGCGAGAATCCCAAACGCGCCGCGATTCTGGTGATCACCAGCGACCGCGGCATGGCCGGCGGTTACAACGCGAACGTGCTGCGGTCATCGCGCGAGCTCATCTCGCTCATCCGTGAGGAGGGCAAGGAGCCGGTCCTCTTCGTGATGGGCACCAAGGGCGTGAACTACTTCACCTTCCGCGGTATGGATGTCGCGACGTCGTGGACCGGATTCTCGCAGTCGCCGGAGTACGCGGACGCGGCGCAGGCGAGCAACTTCCTTGTCGACCTCTTCGTGGCGGGGTCGGGGGAGAGCATCGATCTGCCGGACGGCGAGGGAACCATCGAGGGCGTCGACGAATTGCACATCGTCTACACCCGGTTCGTCACGATGCTCACCCAGACGCCCGAGGTCCGTCGCATGGCGCCACTGGTGGTGACCGAGAACGACAACCCGGATCACGGGGAGGTCGAGGTCGACGACGAGTCGCGCAACTACAGCTTCGAGCCGAGCGCAGAGACCCTCCTCGAGGCACTGTTGCCGAAGTATGTCGCCACGCGCGTCTACGCGGCGCTACTGGACTCGGCCGCATCCGAGTCGGCCGCACGTCGCACGGCGATGAAGGCAGCGACAGACAACGCCGAGGAACTGTCCAAGACGTTGTCGCGTGAGGCCAACCAGCTCCGCCAGGCCCAGATCACCCAGGAAATCAGCGAGATCGTCGGCGGATCGAGCGCCCTCGCCAACTGACGCCGATCCCACCCAAACTTCGATCAAAAGGAAGTGACCCAAGCATCATGACCGCAACTGTAGAGACACCCTCGTCGCAGTCGGCGGGGACCACCGAGGGCCGCGTTGTCCGCATCATCGGCCCCGTCGTCGACGTCGAGTTCCCCCGCAGCTCGATCCCAGGCCTGTTCAACGCCCTGCACACCGAGGTGACACTCGAGGCCGTCGCCAAGACGCTGACCCTCGAGGTCGCACAGCACCTCGGCGACAACCTGGT